>CAZKVI010000009.1:0-45059 GCA_964556185.1 uncultured Methanosarcinales archaeon | reverse complement strand
AGGTAAATATTTAATTTTTGCAAACTTATTATTCTTAGGCAAAGTCTGTAATTCTCCTTTAGCAAATTCATCAAGAATATATCTTCTTTTTATTTTCTTATTCGCCATCTTTTTATGCAAATTAACAAAAAATCTATTAAGTATTTCATTCATTGATGGAATTGAATAAGCAAGAACTTCTTGTCCAGGTTTCATTAAATTCATTGAACTGTAAAAACCAGTTTGTATTCCTTTAAAACCTCTGTAAATTGTTGCTTCTGATTTATATTTTGATAAAGTTCTTTTTAATTCTAATTCTGGAATTATTTTCTTTAGATCTTGTTTTTGTTTATTAAATTCTAATTCTTTTTCATTCATATAATCCATTAATCTTTCAGGCTGTGCAGGTTCGAAATATTTTACTCCTGATTTTACAATAAAACTAACAAGACCTTTATCTATTAACTTATCAAGTATTTCATAAATCTTTGAAGAAGAAGCCTTTGATTTATCAACAATCTTTCCAGTTGATGAACTTCCTAATTCTAATAATGCTAAATATACTTTAATCTCTGATTTTGTAAGACCTATTTGCTCTAGTAAATTCTCATCCATATACTTTAGAAATACTTTTTAGTATATAAAATTACCTATTTCTCCCCCTATTGGGGTGGGATTACCTTATATACCTTCACTACATTCCCATAATCAAGGGTGTTAAAATGTTAACTAAAATAGTTAGAAAACTAAAAAAGTATGCAATCATTGGAAGTTTGTTTTTGTCAACAGCACTTCCTTGCACAGCATTAGCCAATGATATTACAATAGGTTGTAGAGGTCCAACTAATTTTCAAGTAGATGGTAGAATAACTTATTCTGAAACAGACACAGAAGAAGACACAATTAAAACAACAAACGAATTATTAATGTTAAAACATTGGAACGGAGATAAAATTGGAACATGGGCATATCTTAAATTACCTTACAAAACAATAAGTAATAGTGAAGGATTTAGTTATGGAACAAATGATATTTCAATTGGGTTGGGCCCAAGAGGAAAAATCCCAATTGGAGGTGGAAGTTTTAATTTTCTTTCTTACGGAGCACTAACATTTCCAACTGGTCAACTAGGAAATCAAAGATTAGATGCAAGCCTTGGCCTAAATTACACATTCCTAACTCCAGGAAACACTTTTGATATTGATGGAACATTTAATTACACATTTACTGGAGAAAGTGTTGATGATTACAATCCTCCAAATGTATTTTCTTATGGTTTAGTTGCAGGTGGTCAACCAGTCGATGGAATAAGATTAGCAGGTGGCTTCACTGGAAAAACAACTGGAAAAGATGATGAAGGAAACACAAATACCACAATAAACGGAAGAGGCATTATTAGATTTATTTTCTCACCAGACTTCCACATGGAAGTAATTGGTGACGCTGGAAAAGATTATCATGCAGTTACTGTATTGGGGAGAATAAATTTGTAATAAGAATAAAAAGAAAATAAAAAAAGAAGATCTAAGTATAAATCAACTTCTCTGCACTCAACCGATCATTGATTTCTGTTTGTGACATGGATTCCAATTCTTCTAACTCCCTAATGTTTTCATGCGCAGTTACTTCTTTGATCAAAGGAATCCAACTAAACAAAGAATCTACAAAACCTTTCTGATATTCCCAGTATTGTTTTCTTACAGAGATCTCTTTTTTCTGCACTAAGAAAAACATTATTTCCATTTCCATCATTGTTTGTGCATCTTCCATTGTTAACTGACCATTGTTATACTTAGTCCAATAATCAACTAAATGCTTTGCTAAGAATGCTTTTTTTGCATGTTCATTCATTTCAAAAGCATCGTATTTTGTAGTCGCTGCAACATCATTTATAACAGCATAATCAACAATTGCTCCAAAGACATTAAGACCAATAGATTCTGCTGCTGAAACTCCTTTTGCTGCATCAGCCATATCATCAACTGAATCAGTTACTTTTGCTGCTGTTGAAATTCCTCGTGCTGCTTGTATTGAATCAACACCAACACTTACTGCTGCTTTAAGTTCATCTCTATTTTTCCAACCTTCTCTTGCTAAAGCTAAAATTCCAATCCATTCAGCTGCATCATTTGCTGCTTCAACACTATCTTCACCATAAATTGTTGAACCAATACTATATAATTCACCAACAACAGTTAACCCATCTAAAACACCACCACCTGTTGCTAATGTTGCTGCAATATCAGTAACATCTTTTGCAATTGTGACACTTTTACCAGCAACAATTCTTTTGCTTGCTCTATCAACTTCACCTTGAGAAAATTCATACCATTCATTCCAATAACCGACAGGGTCACCACCATAAGATGATGTTGGCCAGTATCCTTCAAAATTAGCTATGAATAATTCTTCTTCTGTTGGACCTTCTTCAATTACTTCAGGTTCTACTTCAACAGGTTCTTCAACAACATCAACTGTTGTATCTACTTCAACTGTTGTATCTTCAACATCAACTTCATAATCACTTGGATCATAAGTTGGAACTTCAGGAATATCATATTCAGGAATATCAAAGTCATAATCTGGTGCTTCATAACCATATTGTTCTGCTAATGCATTTGCTTCATCAACTGCTTGCTGAACATCTCCTAACATTTGATCTGCACCTGTTGAAGCTGATTGAACTCCCTTATAATACCTAACTTTTACTCCAATACCATCGCCTTCATTATAATGATAAAAATAGACAGAGTTTTCTCCAGGTATAAAGAATAGTGTTGCATCAATCCATTTTCCAGAACCAGAAGATTCAGAAACTTCTCCTCCAATAGCTGCATCATAGATAGTTCCACCTGCATCAGAAAATCCCATAAATGACCACAAAGTAACTCCATTTATCTGCAAGTTTCCATTCCAGCCCATATATTTCTTAATAGTTCCAGCAGAATCATAATGAGCTACTTCAACTTTATCTGTAAACCTATCAAAATCAGTAGGTAGGGTAACTGATATTGTCTTTGGCACTTCAGTATATGTAATCAAACCAGAATCATATTCTTCATCTGGACTACTAGCATATACTGCTCCTACACATATTAAAATCAACAAAAGAACAAGTAATTTTTTCATATATTACACCTCTTTAAGTATATTTAGAGAACTTATTAATTACTAAATTATTAAAGTTTGTGGTTAGAAGGACTAATACTTAAACATTCTATCATATTCTTTATGATCAAACCATTCTAAGATAATATTCATAATTCTTATTTCATTACTATCAATTGTATAAATTAATCTCCATGCATTTGGTAAATCATACTTCCAAAGATTATTTATTTCATATCTTTTGCTATATAATTTAGGCCATAATTTTTTAGGTATTCTTGTACCACAAGTAGGGTTTATTTTCATATCATCAATTGCCCCAGTAATAAACTTATGGAGCTGTTTACCTTCGAACTTACTTTTGTTTAAAGAATCGAATTGCCCTTTTAAGTTTTCAGATATAAAAGCAACATGGATCTCTTTATTTATCTTACTACAAGACCCCTTGAGATTAGATCTTGTATTCTTTCTGGATTGTATGTCCATATTAGATATCCTTCCTTATCTATCAGAATTTTTCCTGAAGATAACAAATAATCAATAACAACACAATATGTTTGATACATCATTTTCTTAGGTAGATTTTCCCAAAGTTTCCTTTTTTTGAACTCTCCAGAGTGTTCTCTAATGAATTCCTCTACCATTAACACTGTATCAAGCCTTGGGTATCTCAAGATATTATCTCTATTTAAGGATTTTACCATGTTATATCCATTGATATAACAACTATTATATAAGCTTTTTGTTTCCATCTTCAATACCTATAAATTTATATTGATAAACACAATACAATATGTCATGAAAGTCCTTTTCGTATGCAACCAAAATAAAGACCGTAGTAAAACAGCTGAAGAGATATTCAAAGATAGATTTGAAACTAAATCTGCTGGGGTTTTTAATGAAAAACCTATTACTAAAGAAGAACTTTCTTGGGCAGACAGAATCATAGTCATGGAAGACAAACAAAGAAGTGAAATAGCTAAAAGATTCCCTAAAGAATATATGCAAAAACAAATTCTTTGTCTTGATGTTCCTGATATGTTTCATTATAATCAACCTGAATTAATCAATATCTTAAATTCAAAATTAGATAAATTACTTTAACCATTCTTCAATTTGTTTCTTTGCATCAATTTTAGACCTAAACACTTTTGTCTCAGAAACTAACAACTCTGGAAGCCTTCTAGTTACCTTAAACTTTGTACCAACATGGTTTTGTAATTCCATAATTGATATTTCCCATCCTTTAGTTAAATTTTCTTCTTCCATCTTCAATAATACTTAATCAACCACAAGAACTTCTTCAGTTTCAATTCATTTGCATAATTAAAAAAGCACTCCGGACAATGCTTTGCTCTGAGGCTGACATTCTTGCCTATGCCAAAAACTACTGACCGCAAGGGTGAGTTACAGTGTTTACAAATTTTTGATTGTGCCATTTTGAACCGCGTTTAATACATAAAATACATTTTCGTATTTTTTTATATGAACATCAACAGTAACTTTTGAAAAATTCTTAAGATATGAAATATGTGTATTATTAACAATAACTTTATCAGGACATAAAACAGTAATAATTATCTGATGCCATAAAACATTACAATGCAATTCTATAAATGTCCTAGATGGTTTAATCACAATAAAGATTTTCATCACCTACAAAAGTTTCTTTTCTTATTGATTTTATAACAGGCATAATATTTGTCTTTTCAATTGGGAAATCTTTGACTAAATCATCTCTAAAGTCTTCTACTTCTTTTAAATCTGAAAAAACAACCTCAGAAAGAATATCATAACCATTATTTACTTCATAAATAGAATTTACTTGTGGATGGTTCTCAAGATAAATAATTAAATCTTCTCTATCACTCCTTGGAATCTTTAATAATAGAAAAGAATGCCCTTGATAACCCAAAGAAGAAAAGTTAATTAAAACAGTATATTTCAAAATAGCTTGTTCTTCCAATTGTTTTAATCTATGATATATTGTAGAAACAGGTATCTTTGCCTTATGGCTTAATTTCCACAATGATTCTTTTGCATGCTTTCGTAAGTGCTGCATTAGAATCTTATCTCTTTTTTCTTTTTTTATCATAATTATATTAGACAATGATATTTAATATGAGTTCATAAAAAATAATGGAAAGATTTTCAACATTTTGGAATAATTTCCCAATAAATTGGGAAGAATTCCCACATTACATCAATATTCTGAAAGATTTCCCACTTTCATAAATAATTTTCAACAAATTCTAGTAATAACTTATTAAAAATAAAAACATAATATATGTATGAAAGAAAAAACATTATTAAAAATAGCTTTAGTGGCAAGTTGTATTGGATTACTTCTTTTATTTATATTCTCAAAGAATATTGAAGTCAATGAAGCAACTATTGACAAAATTGATGGAATGCAAGACGAAGAAGTTAGAATTCAAGGTGTTGTAGAAAGAGTTAGTAATAGAGAGAAAGTCACATTCATTGAAATAACTCAAGAAGTCACCACAACAATAGTTGTTTTCGACAATATTTCAATAGAAACAGGTGAAAAGATTGAAGTAATTGGCAAAGTCGATGAGTACAATGGCGAATCAGAAATATTAGCAGAGAGGATAGAGAGAATTCAAAACCAAAACACATAAAAACCCATATTATCTTAAAATACATATGCCTCGTAGAAAAAAACATTTCAAACATCTAAGATCTAATATTGTTCATGCAATAATTGCTGCATTGGCTGTTGCAGTTGTGGCATTGTTCTTTCAAGTTACTGTTAATACAATATTTTTATTTGCTTCTATGGGTGGAAGTGCTGCATTAATCATGTTACACCCTAAAAAACATGCAAATAGCTTAAGATGTGTAGGTTTAGCCTATATGACAGTATTCTTTGTAAGTTTTCTTGTTTGGTATTTTATGCAAAAACTACCTGATTTTAATTCATTTTATGTTGCATTATCAATATTCTTAGTTATTGCCATTAGTTTTCTATTAATGGTCTTTATGGAAATCTTTCATGGACCTGCAATTGGTGGAGCATTAGGTTTTGTTTTAGAAGGACAAGATTCATTTGAACTTATTTTATTATTCGCAGCAGTTGTTATTATGTTATTTTTCCTTAAATTTTTACAATATATGTATAAAGAAGAATTAAAACTAGAACATTTCTTTAAAGAGTTTACTAAAGAACATTATGGACAAAAATGACATTTCTACAAAATTTACTTAATGGATTTATTGAGATTGGTAAGAGTTTTGTACATGATTGGAGCATATGGTGGGTCTTAGCACCTGTTTTTCTTATTTGGACTATTGTAGAAATATATTTTGGGATGTATAAAAAAGAAGAACTCGGCTGGAATACTTCCTTAGCACATGGAATTACATTAATGTGGATATCTGTAGACAGCATAAGACACACATTTAACGTAGAAGTAAGTCATTTTTGGATTAGATTCATAGTTACTTTATGTTTCTTATTTTATGGATTGTTCTTAATTTATGTTTGTTTTAAACATAGATTCTCTGAAAAAGTTACATTTCATATTGCTTCACCAAATTTAATCTTCTTTTTAGCAATATCTGTTATTTTATTTACATATGGAGAACTAACACTCTCATTATTTGTTGTTTTAGATTTAATTATAATATTTATCTTTATAATATTAATTATAACTATAGTTAAGAAACTGATGCCTCAATCACAAGCAGAACTTGATGCAGAATTTAAACCAAATGATTCTATAGATGATGTAGCTAATTTTAGAAATATTGAAACACCAAAACAAGACATAGGAACTAATAATGCAAACCAAAGACCTAGATAAAGTTATTAAAATTCTAAGAAAAGAAGTTAAGAAATATACAATTCCAATAGTTACACTAGTTGCACAAAACCAAGGCAATCCTTTCCAAGTTTTAATCTCTACATTATTATCTTTAAGAACAAAAGATAAAACAACTGCAGAAGCTTCTTCTAGATTGTTTAAACTTTCTAAAGATCCTTTAACAATGAGTAAACTATCTTTGAAACAAATTGAGAAAGCAATCTACCCAGTTGGCTTCTATATTACAAAAACCAAACGAATTAAAGAAATTTGTAAGATATTGTTAGATAAATACAATGGAAAAGTTCCAAATAATATGGATAAATTATTAGAATTACCAGGTGTTGGTAGAAAAACAGCTAATTTAGTACTGACAGAAGGATTTAATGCAGAAGGTTTGTGTGTTGATACACATGTTCACAGAATTTCAAATAGATTTGGATTAGTAAAAACAAAAACACCTGAAGAAACAGAATTTGCTTTGAGAAAGATTTTACCTAAAAAATATTGGATTGAATACAACATGTTATTAGTAACATATGGACAAAACATTTGCAGACCAATATCTCCTTTTTGTAGTAAATGTTCTATAAAAGAATATTGCAAAAGAATTAATGTAGATAAACACCGTTAATGCTTCTTTCGATTGTAAACAGTCCAAATAGTTCTTTCATTTCTCTGTAATAATTTACCAATTTCTCTGAAATTTAGATCTTGTTTCAAATAAATAACTACATTCTCTAAAACAGTACCTTTTTTCCTTAAAACAGACAATGGAATATAATAATCAACAGGACCCATAACTAATGCACTTGGGTGTTTATTCTTAGCTTTCTTATAAGCATTATAGATATTTGAGGATGCTCTTTGCAATAATTTAGCTATCTTACTCAAAGGTTTTCTTTTATTTTCTCGTAAATATTTCACAACTGTCTCTAATGGAGATAAATTTTTAGAAAATACACTAACTGGGATCAATACTTCATCATCTAAGTAATCCTCAATATCTTCTCTCCTAAGATCCCAACGCTGATTCAACCTATCAAAGGTCTTTTCTAGTATTATCCGCTTCTGTATAATCATTATTATATGTAGGTACTAATAGTATATAAAGATTGTGTATTTATATATGTTAATAGAGATATTAGTATATTAGTATTATTAAATGTAAGTACAGATAGAATTGTAGGCAATTATAGCTCTAGAGCTGAAAATATACAATTAACACATCGTAATCAATGCTCAAAACATGTAATCTTATAGCCATAACCATTATATAACTCCACAAATTCTCAGAAATCATGCCAATAGAATTCACAAAAAAGAAGTACAAAGATAATGAAATCAAGAAAATAATGCATCCTTTGCTAAAGAAATGGTTTATTGACAAATTCAAAACCTTTTCAGAACCACAAAGATATGCAATTATGAATATTCATAGTAGAATTAACACTCTTGTTAGTGCGCCAACAGGTTCTGGGAAAACATTAACAGCTTTCACAGCTATTCTAAATGATCTAATTGATTTATCTGAAAAAGGAAAACTAGAAGATAAGATCTATTGTGTTTATATTTCTCCATTAAAAGCATTAAACGCAGATATTGCAGTGAATTTAATCGAACCATTAAAAGAAATAGAAAAAATCGCAGGAAAAGAACTTGGAATTAGAATTGGTGTAAGAACAGGTGACACTACAGCAAATGAAAAACAAAAAATGTTGAAAAATCCACCACATATTCTAATCACAACACCTGAATCATTAGGAATTATCTTAGCTTCAATAAAATTCAAAGAACATTTGAAAGAAGTTCAATGGACTATTGTAGATGAAATCCATGCACTAGCTGAAAACAAGAGAGGTGTTCATTTATCTTTATCATTAGAAAGATTAGAACATCATTGTACTTACATGACAAGAGTTGGTTTAAGTGCAACAGTTGCTCCATTAGAAGAAATTGCTTATTTTCTAGTTGGAGAAGACAGAGATTGTCAAATTGTTGATGTTCAATTCTTAAAAAAATACGAATTTAAGGTTTTATCTCCTGTTCCTGACTTAATTAACACAACACATGATAAAATGCACGCTGAATTGTACAAATTATTAGACAAACTAATCCAAGATCATAAAACAACATTAATTTTCACAAATACAAGAGCAGCTACTGAAAGAGTTGTTGATCATTTGAAAGATAAATTCCCAAAAAGTTATTCTGAAAACATAGGTGCACACCATGGAAGCCTTGGAAAAGATCATAGATTCCAAATAGAACAAGGTTTAAGAGATGGAAAACTAAAAGTTGTTGTTTCCTCGACTTCTCTTGAGTTAGGAATTGATATTGGTCATATTGATTTAGTAATTTGCTTAGGTTCTCCTAAATCTGTTGCTAGATTTTTACAAAGATGTCTGCCACATGACTCAAAAATTTTATTAGCTGATGGGACATATGAAAAAATAGGAAAAATTGTTGATAATAAGTTAGATGTTGAAATTTTATCTGTTGACGAGAAAACAGGCAAGTTTGTTAGGAATAAGATTTCAGAATATCATAAGAACAGATGTAATAAACTGTTAAAAATAAAGGCCCACTCTGGATTAACATTAAAATGTACCAAAAACCATCCAATAATGACAAGAAAAGGATGGAAAAAAGCAAAAGATATCAAAATTAATGAAGAAATAGCTGAATTATTTGATTTTGAGAACGACAAGACTCCTTATATTTATGAACTTCTAGATCATAAAATGTTTTATGTTGAAAACAAAGATAATCTTCTAAGAAAAGTTGTAGATGAGTATGTTACAAAGAATAAAACGTCATATTCAAACGTTGCAAAACAACTCCATATTAAACAAAATCACTTACAAAATTATATGAGAAGAAAAGGAAGAAGAAAAAGTATTAGATTAGACTTATTCCTTAAAGTAATGAAAATATGTAAAATTAAAAAACAAGATTATCTTTATTATTTGGAAAACTTGAAAACAAGATCGCATTTCAGAACATATGTTCCTTTAAAACCTACAAAAGAACTAATGTGGTTAGCAGGCATGGTAGCTTCAGATGGTTCAATTACTTATGATAAAAAAAGGAAATATTATCACATTAAAATATCAAACAAAGATAAAGAATTATTAGAAGAATGTAGAAAGATCTATAAAAAGTTTGGATATAACGTCAATTTAAGGTTAAATAAAGTAAGAAAACACTGGCATTTAGATTGTGGAGCTAAATGGATAGCAGAATTCTTTATTAAACTTGGAATAATAGTTGGAAAGAAATCATTTGGTGTTCATGTATCTAATGAATTATATAAACTACCTAAAGAATTAATTATTCCTTTTGTAGAAGGTGTAATTGAAGGAGATGGAAATGTTTCTCAAGACAGAATAAGAATATTCACAGCAAGTAAAAAGTTTGCCATTGGATTACATAACTTGCTAAATAAAGCTGGAATCCATAACTATTTTAAGAAACAAAGAGCTAAAATTTCCAAAGAAGTAAAGAAGATTAATTCTAATATAGTTTATTGTATTTATATTGGAAGATCTAGACATATTCTAAGATTTATGAAATATTCATTATTTAAAGGAAAGAAATTAAAACAACTAAAAAAGAAGAATATTTGTCACCTTAAGAAAGATAGAAACATTGATATATTCTCATGGACAAAAGTTGAAAAGATTGAATTCATAAAACCAAAAGACTATGTATACAATTTAACTTTAGAAAAAGAACCTAATAATTACTTTGTTGAGTCAATATTAACACATAACTGTGGACGAGCAGGGCATGCACTCCATGCAACTGTCAAAGGTCGTATCATTGTAATGGACAGAGATGATTTAATAGAATGCGCTGTCTTAATGAAAGCAGCAATTGAGAAGAAAATAGACAAAGTTCATATTCCAACTAATTGCTTAGACGTTTTAGCACAACAAATTAATGGATTTGCATTAGATCAAGTTTGGGAAGAAAAAGAATTATTCAAATTATTAAAGAAAAGCTATTGTTACAAAGATCTTAGACTAAAAGATTATAGAGATGTTCTAAGTTATTTAGCAGGAGATTATGTTTCTTTAGAAGATAGATATATTTATGCAAAAATCTGGAGAAATGAAGGTAAAATTGGTAAAAAAGGCAAAATGGGTAGAGTTATTTACATGACTAACATTGGAACAATACCTGATGAGTCATTTATTACAGTAAAAATAGGCAATCAAATAATTGGAATGCTTGATGAAGGATTTCTCGAGAGAATGCGTCCAGGTGATGTCTTTGTTTTAGGAGGAAATACTTATCAATTTAAATTTTCAAGAGGCATGGTTGCACAAGTTAGTGCTACTGTAAGCAGACCACCTACTGTTCCATCTTGGTTTTCTGAAATGTTACCATTAAGTTTTGATTTATCAATGGAAATTCAGAAATTTAGAATGCTAATGGAAGACAAATTCAAGCATCGAGTTAGTAAGAAAGAGATTATTAAATTCATTAATAAGTATTTATATGTTGATGACAATAGTGCAGAAGCAATTTACAAATATTTCTTAGAACAATGGATGTTTTGCAAACATATACCTCATGACAAGAAAATATTAATTGAGAATTATGATGATGGAAAAGAGAAAAAAGTAGTTTTCCATACATTATATGGTAGACGTGTTAATGATGTATTATCTAGAGCAATTGCTTTTATAATTTCTCGAACACAACACAAAGATATTGAAATGGGAATCAATGATAATGGATTTTATATTAATTCTAAAAAAGGTGTAAATCCTGTTGCAGCTTTTCGTATGTTAAAAGCTGATAAAATGGAGTTGCTTATGAAAAATGCAGTTGATAGAAGCGAAGTTTTGAGAAGAAGATTTAGACATTGTGCAGCTAGAGCACTCATGATTTTACGTAATTACAAAGGAAAGACTAAAAGAGTTGGCAGACAACAAGTAAGCTCAATGATTTTACTAAGTGCAGTAAAAAGAATCTCAAATGATTTTTCAATATTAAAAGAAGCTCGTCGAGAAGTTCTAGAAGATTTGATGGATATTGAATCAGCAATTAGAGTTGTTAGGTGGATTGAAAATGGCAAAATAAAGATTGTTGAGATTGATACAAAATTACCAAGTCCTTTCTCTTTTAATCTTGCGCTCCAGGGCTACATCGACGTACTCAAGATCGAGGACAAAGTTGAGTTTATCAAAAGAATGCATGAGATGGTAACTGCTAAAATATCTTTGAAAGAAGGAAAAGCAAAAGTTAAGGCAGTACCAGACTTTGACTACAGAGAAATGTGGCAAAAGATCGAAGAAGAACGCTTACAAGAAGTTGACGAAGAAACAGCTGAGTTAAAGATGGAAGTCTGGAACCTAAAGAAAGTCCCAGGTTATGCAAAAACAGAATTAGTAAGAATAATCGACGGACATAAAGATATTCGAAGTGATGTATTAAGAGATATTGATAAATACAAAGACGAAATCAAGAAAAACTGGCCAAAGAAATTGAGTAAGTTTATTTTGGAAAGGAAGAAAGAGTTGGATTAAGGACTATCAAGTGCAGGCCTCATTAAAGTAAAATGATCTATTAAACTATAAACTTTGTCGACAAGTCCCCTTACATCATCTCTTAAAGAAATTAAATCAGGATCTGATAAATGAATCCCATCTATTCTTTCTTTAATAGCTCTGTCATCTGTTTTGTGTTTTATAATCTCTAATAATCCGAAAACCTCATGTATGTAAGCCCTATCTGTGTTTAATGGAAGATCAAACATACTTTGTGCTAACTCACAATATATTTTATACTCTATTAAAACCTCACATAAAAATGGATCAAAAGGCATATAATGTGAAGGAAAAATTACACCATATTCATCATCTTCTGGAAGTTCTTGAACCAATGGTGCCATTAATTCACCATAAACCTCATCCTCTTCCATTCTTTTAATTATTCTTTCATATTCACCTGTTCCAATATAAGGATTAATCAATGTTGAATGTCCAAGTTCAACAGGACCATCACTTCCTAATTCATCTCGTAATTTAATTACATTAGAATAATGTTCTACTAAACCATCTACAGATATCCCTGGAGGAATATGCAAATAATTAACCCCTAATGAAGCTCCATTAACTTGAGCTTGTCTTGCTAAATTCATTGCTTCTTCTACAGTATATCTACTGCCTTTCCCATATTGGGCAAGACCTTCTGAACTTAAATGGTCAATACCTGTTTCACAAAAAAATGAAGCTTCTCTTACTAAATCTAATAATTCTCTATCTACTTCTCTATTACCAACTTCTTTTCCAACTAAAAATTGATCTACTGAAAATTCTCCATGATACCTAATAAAGAATGGTCCTTCTGCTATAATCCTTCGAAGTAAACTCTTTGCTTGTTGTCTTCCTCCACCAAAAATAGCATCACCAAAACAAAGAGATAAGGCTCCAGCTTTTAATCTTTTTAATTCATGCATTATTTCCATTACTTTATCTTCTTGTAATCTCCTATAGGTGTTATCTCCCACAAAAAAGTCACAAAAACTACATGTCTGATTAGGACATCCTCTTGAAAAAACAAAATCTAAACTAAGGTACTTTGCTCTGGCTTGAACATCTGCTAATAAATCATATTTAATAGCAATTGCTCTATAATCTGGTTGAGTTATTACAGGAACTCTTTCAGATTCTGTTCCATATAATATTCTATCACCACTTCTAACAACAACACCATCAATTCCCATCAAATCTTCAAGTGTTTGTCCTCTTCTTAATCTTTCCATTGCTTGTCTAAATGTAAAATCTGCTTCACCTCTAAAAGCAACATCTGCTCCAGTCATTCTAAGAGCTGATTTTGGAACCCGTGTAGCAAATGGTCCACCAATAGCACAAATTGTTCCTGGTTTTGTAAGTCTTACAAAATCAAATAAACCTTTAACAGGTCCTATATTAAGTTCAAAAGGAGTAGTTCCAACTAAAACAGGGTCCTCTATTGAAATTGTTGCTGCAAAACCAGCTGGACCAACTTGATTATAATCTTCAATAACTGCATCTGCTATTCTAGAATCTAAACCTAATTCTGTTTGTCTTCTTAACATTGAACCAAGATAAACATAACTAGCAGAACTCCTTGAAAATGTTTGCCTAGCAACTTTTTCACCCATAGGTGAATTCGTAAATAAAACTCTCATTTAAGACCCCCAAATATAGCAAAGGAATGAAATTAAGTATATAAGATTATCGGCACTACTTAGCTCTATCAGGGTGCACTGGCCTTGCATTCTCTGAATTTGAAAAACATGTTACTGTTCTGTATAAATTCAAAACAGGTATTTTTGTATCATACAAAACTTCTGCAATATCATAAGCTGATTCTGCAACTGATTTGCCGCAAGTTGGATAAACTTGTGCAAAACCATCATAACCTAATTCCTCTGTTAATGCATAAAGTCTTGTTACTGCTGCCAAACATTTTGGATGTCCACCAAGATTAATATCTTGATTAGGAACAACTAATCTTCTATCACCTTCAATATCAACAGCATAACCTTCAGGAGTTTCAACTAATTTATCTCTAATTCTATTTCTTCCATCTCTTTGTAATTTATCACTAAGTTTTCTCTCACCAACAACATAAACATCAAAATCAAATTTCTCTCTATATTGTTGTATTAAATCCCTCATTGCATCTGGTAAAGCATAATCTTCAAAAAATTCTCTTCTATTTTGTGGTCCATCATCTTTTCCCATATGCAAATCATTTACAAAAATAAGAACATCTACTTCCTTCCCCATCTGATGAGCTTTTTCTGCAATTTCTAAAGCTTGTTCTAAAGCTTTCATGGGTTGGTTTGGTATTGATGAAAGATCTCTTAAGTTTGGAATATAATGTCCACCTTGAACTAAGATTCTCTGTCCAGATTGATCAAGATATTCATCTACTTTTACATCAATTTCTTCAGAATCTTGAGTTGTATCTGGATTAACATGTTCTTGATATTCTTCTCCATGAAAAATTAATGTTTCCAAACCAAAAGCCTTTGCAGGACTATGACAAGTTCTTCTCCATTCTACTTCTCTACCTGCATCAGTCCATCTTAATCTTTCTTCAGGAATCCTTGGGTTTTTTCTTTGATAACTTGCATCCCTTCTTTCTAATTTAACAGAGTTTGGTCTTATTTCTTGAATTAAATAAAATGAGTTACCTCTATCTCTTAAAGGTCTATCTCTTGAAACCCAAACATCTGTCATTTTTTGCACCCTTTATTTTTTCCTTTATTTTACACTAAACCCATCACAAAGAAATGAATCTGGATATATAAGGCTATCGGCATACTTAAGTCGAAAACCTCTCAACTGTAACATACTTAATACCCATCATTTGTTTATGATCTAAGAATGCACTTCGCATTCTAAATACATCTTCTATTGGACCTTCAATTATTCCAGAGAACTTATACTCCCAAGAATAACTATCAAATCTTTCTGTAGTCTTATAATTTACAGTTGCTCTTGGGCATTTTTGACGTATTAAATCTCTAATTAATCCTTCATATCTTTTTTTTCCATCTCTATCATAATAATGAGTTCCAAATTCAATTGTTAATTTTTTTGCATTGAACAATTGAACAATTTCGATTCCTGAATTAGATAAATATTCTTCAGTTTGTAAAATATCTGCTGGTGATCCTTTAACTACAAGACTTGTTCCATATCTTGGTGGAATATTTTTTCTAAATAATTTCCACTTTCCTTTTGAAATCATACATGAATTACAATACAAAACAGAAAACTCACCAGGATCATAAAGTAGTTTTGCTACCATCTCAGCATCTCCATTTCCTAACTTAGCCTCAGCAGTTTTCTCAACTAATGTTTCCAAAAGACCTCTAACTCGTGTTTCACTAAGTAAATGTTTCTGAAGATCTCTTCCTAAATCTGAAATAACATCCAATAATTGAGATTCTAAATTATAATACCTAATCAATGTCATCTTTTTGCACCCCACTAACTAAACTGGACTTCCTGGATGAAGTCCTCCATTTCTTATATTGAAACCTATGATCATGTAATCTACTGAATTGTAATCTTTGTAAGCAATTTCTAAATCAGGAATTGGTGGAACATCTAATTCTTCACGAACTCTTTTATGCGGTCCCCTAAATGCTGTAATAAACCTACTATGCGGTTCAATGAAAACTTGTGCGCCAGGAGTATGAACTTTATCTAATCCTTTTTTACGAACTTTGACAATATTACAAGGTTGCAAAAAGTTTGCAATTCTTTCTAATGTTACCTTGTCAAGTTTCTTTTTTTCTTCTTTCCAATTATCTTTCATTTTGCACCTCAAATCAAAACAACAACCACTAAAGTTGCTACTAAAAACACCCACATTGGTATCTTCACATCTTGCTTCAAACTCTTCTCGTAATATTGTTGTTCTAATGCTGCTTTTGCTTCCATCTGATTCACCCCTTTTTGGTAAGTATTTACTTTCTAGTAGTTATTATGTTTGAGGTTATACTTAAAACTTTACTTCAATTCTTTTGCATAATCGAAATATTTATATAGAATTATTGCAATACTGTAAGAATATGCCAAAAATAGATACAAAAGACAGGAGAATACTAGCTGCATTAGATATGAACGCACGTATGCCTATGACAGAGCTAGCTAAGAAAGTAGGATTATCAAGACAAGTAGTAGAGTATAGGATAAAGCGACTACAAAAGAACAAAGTCATATTCGGAGCATTAGCTATATTTGACAGTGTAGTAACAGGCCATAGCTGGTATAGGATTGCTTTTAGACTAATGAATGCCACAAAACAACAAAAAAACGAACTAATAGACTTCTTAAAAAACCACAAACATATGTTATGGTTAGGTGAAGTTGGTGGTAATTGGGATTTAGCTATGAACTTTATTTGCAAAGATAATTTTGAATTTAATAGAATCTTTGAAGAAATAATTAAAACATATGGAAACCTAATCATGGATTATGAGATTCTAATTTATGTTAATGTATATGACTTACAAAGAAAATATATTATTCAAGATGAAACACCAAGAACTGAGTTTTTTCATGAAATGAAATTCAATCCAGAAATAAAACTAGACAAATTAGATAATGAAATCATAAGAGAACTAAGTAGAAATGCATTAGTAAGCAATATTGAACTAGGACAAAAACTAAATGTAACAGGAAACACAATAAAAAACAGAATTAATGAAATGAAAAAGAACAAATTACTCTTAGGATTTAGATTATTCATTAATCCTTCTATTTATGGATACAAATCACACATGATCTTCTTAGAAATTACAAGATTAGACTTAAACAAAGAAAAAGAACTTGTTAATTACATAAGATCAATACCAAACACTACATTCTTAGTTAAACACATCGGCAGATGGAGATATGGAATGGAAATCGAAACCCAAAACATAGAAGAATTCCAAGAAATCTTCGTTGACATAAGAGGAAAGTTTAGTAATATAATTACTAACTTCGAAGCCTTTCCTTTATTCAAAGATCATGCAATAGATTATTACCCAGAAGGTGTTTTGGAATAATTTCACTCAAAAATCATTTTCTCAGCAGGGAATATGTGATCTTCACCCATAATTGCTGTCTCAACTTTGTCGACGATATTTGCAAACTCTTTTGTTAAATCAGAAATGATATTATTATAATCTTGATAACTTTCACACATTATTTCTAACTCAATATCCCACGGACTTATTTGCCTAATTAAATTAAGTATTTTTGGATTTAATCTGCAATATTCTCTTAATCTTTTCTCATCACTTGTTGTTAAATTCTTAAAATACAAAAATGATTTAAAAAATTCATAATCTAATTTATTAAAATCAATCCTTGCTAAATATCTAAAAATAATCTTCTTTTGTTCAAGCTTTTTAATCCTACTTCGTACAACATCAACTGAACTATTATATTTCCTTGCAATATCTACTACATTTATCCTTGAATTTTTGAATAATTCCTTTAAAATACCCTTTTCAATATCTTCTAATTCATATTTTTCTAAAACATCAAACATTGTATTCCATTTTGTTTCTGCATCATAAAGAAAATCCTTATCACACATATTAATATCAATTACCACACCAGTATGGCTTTCTAAAATTAAATCACTAAATTTTGAAAACAATTCATTCTTTAATTCAAAAAATTCTTGATTAGAACTTACAAAATATGTTAAACCTGCATTCCATGATCCTTCTGCCAAACCTAACCAAAATAATCTTTTATCTTGTTTTACATACTCTGCAAACTCTTTTTTCTTTTCTGGCTTGTTAGCTAAATTCAAATAAATCTTCGCAGAAACAAAACCTAATTTTGTTGGATCAATCCAAATTGTAAACTTCTCAATTATTCCATCTTTAACTAATTTCTTGATTCTATTTCTCACAGACTCTCTTGATCTATTCACTATCTTAGCTAGCTGGTTGTCACTAATTCTGCAATTCTTGTCTAACTCATACAGTATTCTTTTATTAACTTTATCAAGCTTATAACTCATAATTATTGACAAACACGTTATTATTTATATACTTTTTCCATTTTTCGCAAGATTTTTAATGAAATATTTAATATATTTCCTCCGAGAGTACTTTATAGTAATAAAAGAAGTAAGGGTGCAAAAATGCCAAAACTTGGTTTGGAAGAAAGATTAGAAAATGCATTAGATAAAATTGGTTTAACTAGATCTGAAATCCTAGATATCATCCAAGAATTAGAATCAAATGCCCAAGAAGGAATGATTGTTAATACTGGCCATTATAGTATATGGGAAGGAACAGGAGCATTAAGAGCAAGAAGAGCAGCTGGAGATTATTCAATTAATCTAAGAAAAGAACCAAGTGATCAAGCTTTATTCTCATTTATTGTTGGAACTTATTTAGCTACAAAATATGATGGAAAACTAGCACTATACATTGAAGACTTGTTTACAGGAAAAGATATGTATAATGTAAAAGACGCACTTGGTTTAGAAGACACTAGAAGAGATCGCTTATCATTAGATGATCTTAGACAAAGATTCCATGAAATGTATTTAGATGAATTTTTTCCTGATGATTATAAAGAGATATTAAGCATATTTGGTTATGATAAAGAAATTGAATTATGTTTTGAATCAGAATTAAAAAAAACTTTATTTGAAACTTATGTTGCTGAAGAAACCTTTGAAGGAACAGGACTTGAAGTAGAAGAAATTAAAATTAGTGGTGGAAAAGGAAAAAGAATTTTTCTAAAAAGAGATGAAGAAGATAAAGCTGGAAAATACTTAGGAAGTTATATTAAATCTGGAGACAAAATAAAAGAAAGAGCATTTAAACCAGCATGTGCATTTTTATTAGGGGTACTTCATTACAAATTAGAACAAGAAGGTGAACATGTTGTAAGTTTATTACCTGGAGATGAAATAATGTGTGGTGAAGTCTTAAGAGGTCTACCAGGAAAAACAAGAAATGGAACTTCAGTTTATAGAGTTATAGATAATCCAAACAGAGAAGGGTATTTTAAAGTTGACAAAGGTAAAAAAAGATTATGTGAGTTTTCTCAAGAAGAAGATACTAAAGTAGATTACATGAGAATACTTATTTTAGAAGATCAACAAACTGCAATAGATCTTCTCCTTCCTCAATTAAGATTAATTGCAAGCAAATATGCTAGAAGATATGATATTGAAGTTGCTATGGATTATAGTGAAGGAATGAGGATTGTTGAAAGAGTCGATGAAGAAGAAGAAGAAATCCATCTAGCTATTTTAGACAGACACATCCCTCATAGAGGCCCTGCAGAAAATTTTGGATTATATTGGGGAGGAAACTATCTAAAAAAATATTTCCCTAATGCACTTTGCGTTGCAAACACCGCAACCCCCATAAATGAACTTGATCGAGAGGAAATAGATAAAATAGATTGGTTTATTTGGAAACATGATCACAGAGGTCCAAGAGGAGAACTCTCAATTGCTGTTAAGATTGTAGCTGATAGAATGAGAACAGATTAAAATGTTAGAAACAATAACAAACCAAGCAGAACTAGAAAGAAGATTACGAAAAGATGCTCAAAGTAGTGATATTGACAACGTTGTTATTGCTTTGCATTTCCCATTAAGAGCCAATAGACTTTCATTGTATGAAGCTACTGAAACATGGGGACCTTTTTCTCTACACACTGCAAAACTTGGAATTGATGTTGGAAAAGAATTAAGAGATTCTGGAAAGAATGTAAAATTTTTGTTTTTATGTGATGATTGGTCATATAGAGATGAAGATAAAGAATTATTAGCTGAAAAACAAGGATTATCTAATTCGCGTTTAGATAATAGGTGGAAGATTACTAGAAGCAGATTTTATAGACAAATTTCTGGACCCAATGCAAGCTTACCTCACCAATACAAACAATTATTTACACAATATGATTTTTCAGAAGCAGATGTTCTAAGACACAACCATGGAAAACCTGGAAGAGAAGACTGTTTATATTTCTCAGAACAAGTTTTAAGATCAGATGATCATGACACTTGCTCAGAAGAATATTTTAGATTAATTGAAGATGAATTAAACACAAGAATTGATAATTATTTATTAGTAAGTTTTGTACCTCATGTATGCCAAACTGCAATCTGCAGAGCACTTAATGAAACAGAAGATCTTAATGGCATGCATGTTTTTATGGGAACAGAAGGAATTAGAACACTTGATGAACTTTATGAAGCTGGAGTTATGTACAAAAAAGATCTTCCTGAAGCTAAAGTTATTAGACCAAGATTCAACACAATTAAAAGATACGCTGCTGCAGCTTGTTTAGCTTTTGCTCTTGGAACAGCTTGTTTTTTTAGTGGTCAAGAAATGCGTCAAGATTTCCAAACAATGGATAGTAGTGAATTTGATACTCGTTATGGTTTAAGAATTGGATATAATTTAAGAATTATGAATACACAAAAACCTTAAATACCTCAACAATTTCTTTATTTTTATGCAAATACTTCCAAACATCGAAATAACAGACCTATGTCTTTACATTGAAAAACACAAACTTCTAGTTATTGGAGATGTTCACATTGGTTATGAAGAAGAATTAAACAAAAAAGGTTACTTAATTCCTAGAGTACATTACAAAGAAACAATGCAAAGATTTGAAAAAATAGTAAAATCCAAAGAAATCGAAACAATTCTTTTTATCGGAGATTTAAAACATGAATTCGGAACAATTTCAGAAACAGAATGGAGAAACACATTAAAATTACTAGACTTTTGTGCAAAACATTGTAATAAAATAATCCTAATCAAAGGAAATCATGATACAATCCTCGAACCAATTGCTAAAAAAAGAAAACTTGAAATCGTTGATGAGTTTATCGTCGACAACATCTTATTCACACACGGCAATATAATACCAAATATCTTAGAAAACATAAAAACAATAATAATTGGTCATGAACATCCAGCTATTTCAATCATGGATCCTCCAAGAGTTGAAAAATACAAATGTTTTCTAAAAGGCAAATACAAAAACAAAGATTTAATAGTTCTCCCATCCTTCAACTTAGTTACAGAAGGCACAGATATTCTAAAAGAACAATTACTAAGTCCATTTCTAAAACAGAATCTAAATAATTTCGAAGTATTTATTATTGCAGATAAAGTTTACAATTTCGGAAAGATAAGTAAGATTAAAAAATTAAATAAAAAATAATAGCAGCTTAATCAACTGCATCAAAACCTCTTCTATAACCAATAGTAAATCTGCCTTTTTCCAAATGAGCTAATTCAACATCAAAAGCAGGTGTTGAAGTTACAGAGAAATATCCTGTTGCACTTGGTGGCGAACTTGGTCCATAACGAAACATACCTAATGGATTCTTACTCAATCCTAATTCTGCATGTCTAAAACCATAATCATAACCAAGTTGTTCTACTACTGCATCCCTATCAGAATATGATAGTTGAGAAGGATCTCGTGTTGTTATTAACTCAAACTCCACTTCAGGTTCCACACTTGTAACAGCAGCATAACCTTTTTTATAACTACTAATATAGTTTCCATCTGTTTGTATTTCTTGTAAAAGTGCTTTCCCTTCTGCTGTTCTTGATTTACCTAATGCTGAAAATATTAAATGAGCATTTGATCCTTTTCCAGCTAAAGCATCTGCATAACCTTGTTCATATGCAAAAGATGCAACACCCTTAGAAAGATCTATTTCATTAGGATCTACATAAGTTCCTGATATTGTAGCTACACTTACTGCAGGTGTAGTTACTTGCACTGGTACATCAACTGAATAAAGCTTTGTTTTACCAGATATTGCATCTGCATGCCCATCATTATAACCAACTCTATATTCGCCCCTATGATAATAAGCCATTTGAGTCTCTGCTAAAGTAAAAGTACCTGGAAGACTACCCCTTCCAAAATAATTCTGAGCAGTTAATGGAGTTTTTTTACCTTGTAAACCATCTGTATATCCTCTATTATAACCCATTTCATATGCTAACTCCTCATCAGAATCTCCTGTAAGAGTATTTTCTGTAATAGAACCGCCAACATAAGCAACCACAGACTGTAATAATAGAATTGCAATAATTAAGATAAGTATTGTTCTTTTCATATTTACACCTCTTTTGATAAATATCCATACATATCCACATTTATAAAATTTCTTATAAGTTCTTATATATTCGAAAGACAAACTTTATATAAGAGTTTTTTCCAAAATAGTGCTATGAAAGGGAAAAAGAGGAGTATATTACTAATTTCACTAATATTTATTATTCTAATTACTATGGTTTCTGCAAAAATAGGTATAGAATATTATTGTGATGTTACAAAGAGTGAATGTAAGTCAGTAGATAATTCTATGACTACTTTAGGAGATGTTTATTTTATAGATGTAGATGTTTTCTTCTACCAGTATCCTGAAGAAGAAACTAACTCAATGTTAGCTGCATTAGCATTAGAATGTGCAGATGCACAAGGAGCATTTGACGAATACAAAGAAGTCTTAGTTGGAGACACTAGTTATTTACGAGAAGACTTAAAAATAATTGCAAATGATCTTGACTTAGCTGAAAGTAATTTTAGTTTTTGTTTAGATTCTAGAGAACGTGCATTTAAATTAAATGAAGACATTGAAAGAGGAGAAAATATTGGTGTTACAACAAATCCAACTGTATTTATCCATGGAGAGAAACTTGAAGGCTTAATGAGTTATGAAGAATACGAAGCAATTGTAAAAGAAAAACTAGGATTAGATGAAGTTGAAGAGGAAGAAGTTGTTGAAGAAGACGAAACAGTTCCTGAAGAAGAAACTGTTGAAGTAGTTTATGTAGAAGAAGAATGTTCTGGTTGTGAATCAGATGACCTTTGCTTACAAATTGGTGTAAGAAAAGAAGGATTATTCTGTGGATTTACTCAACTTATGGAAACCCAAAAAGTAACTGGAGAAACATGTGATAATAATTATGAATGCTTAAGCAATGAATGTATTGATGGAGTATGTACAGGTGAAGAACCTGGATTCTTCGGAAGAGTTCTAAATTGGTTTAAAGGATTTTATAGTGTTTGAATAAATAACATTCTTAGTAATTAGTACTGCGCTCAGTATCTATGTATAATTTATGTAGAAACCTAGGCTACATCAATTTCTAAGCTTAAATCTTAAACTGAGCTAAGCAGTACTATTATTAAAGCTGTTAACGTAAGCTTTATAAATAACCTGCTTATCTTTTGATTCCATGGAAATAAAAGTTCTAGAAAAAAGCAAAACAAAGCTTGGATTTAATTTAATTGGAGAAGGGCATGCTCTATGCAGTGCACTCAAAAAAGAGCTTTGGAATGACAAAAATGTCTCAGTTTCTGGTTATTATATAGAACATCCATCTGTAGGAATGCCTACTTTCATGGTAGAAAGCAAAGACAGCCCTATAAAAGCCTTAGAAAGCGCTGCAAAAAGGCTAAAAAAGAAGAATTCTGAACTCTTAAAAGCTGTTAAGAAACAGTTATAGATATCACTTTAGAGTAGTTGTTTAAGAAACCTTTATATACTTAATTAGGATTCTCTAGTTTTAAATAGGGTAAAATTTGAGGTTATATAATAATGAGTGGTAAAAGAAGAACTCCTCCTACACAAGGAGGCCAAGCTCCTCCTCTAGGGGATGAAAGACCTGATGAAGTTCCTACAGAAGTAGAAGATACACCTTTACCAGCTGATGAAGCTGTAACAGAGGTACCTGAACAACCTCCTATAAGAGAACTTCCTCAAGACCTACAAGCAACAATACATGATGGACAAGGTAGAGGGCATACAGGAGATACTTTACCGCCTGATGCATTAGAAACATGGCAAGGTGATGAAGCAGGAGCTCCGACAGCAGCTGATGTTCCTTATGATGCTACTGCAACAGTACAAGATGCACCAATATTTGCAGATGATCAAATTCAAGTATTAACAACTCCTGCTTCTGAAGACCCTGAGCTTGCAGCTGATGGCGGCGAAGGAAGAATTGAACCTGGACCAGCTTTACCAGCAGGAGCAACTGACACCTTAGGAGATTATTTACAAACAGTAGATGATGGAGATGATCTTGAAGAATCATGTGATTTACCTGAAGATCCAGTAGATGCTGCTGTTTTAACTTCATTAGAAAAAGCTGCTTCAACAGGAGAATCCCCAGTAGCTGCAATAGGTGCACCAACTGCAGAACCTAGACCAGGAATTGAATTCCAAGATGAAAGTACAGGAGGCCCAACAGATACTGCAACACACTCTTCTATTTCTACAGATCCTTTTGGACCTCAACAACCTGCATCAGAAGCTCCAACAGCAGAAGCAGCCACTGTAGAAACTCCAACTCTTACTGATATTGTAACTGTTGGTCAAATTAAATACCAAGTTCCAGAAGCAATACAAACATTAAATGAAGAAGGTTTAACAAGACTTGCTGAAGTTGCAAGCGCTGAAACACATCTTATGTATAAAGAATTAGAAAGACTAACTTCAGTTACTGAATTAGAAACATTAAACTCTGGCTTAGATTATTATACTCAATTAGTTGAATTTGTTGGAGTTGATCAAACAGTTAAATTAAGTAAACTTATTCATCCTACTTTTTTTAGAGACAGAGCAAATGCAGGAGATAAATGGATAGAAACAAATATTGAACAATTAATTGAAGTTCCTGACAAAGATATCCCTGCTAAATATACAAGATCTAAATGGCTAGCAACTATTTTTTATGATAGAGTCGAAAAAGAACATTCTGCTTATTTAACTAAGAATATGAGAAGACCTCAAACTGAAGGACCTGCTGTTGACACTGAAGCACAAACTGTTACTACTCCAACAACAAGTAGACCTTCACCTGCAGCAGAAGGTAATACAAAATACAGAAAAGTCAAAGCAACCAAACCAAAAAGAAGAAGAAGATGGTTAAGTCTTGGTTGTGGTGTTTTGGGTGGATTATTAATATGTGGGGGAGCACTAACTCTTGCATATGCAAGTATAACTAGTTGGTTTGGTGGAGAACCAAGTCAAACTGGAGAAGATTATGAAAGAGTAGAATTTGTTCCAGCAGATGATGATACAACACAAACAATAGAAATAGGTAAAGTAGTTGCTGGTGGAAGTGAAGTTGATGTTAGATCTGTATATCCAGAAGAAGCAACAACAGAAGAACCAACACCAACTCCTGAAGAACCAAGACCTTCTTTTGAAGATAATGTTTCAGAACTTGAACATGTATTAATGAGTGGCACAAACTTACAAATAAGTGATCCAAGTAATTCAAGACGTTCATGGATTATGTATAAAGATGGAAAATTAACAGTTACAAGAAGTGGTGATACTAATGCACCAAAATATTCTAATTTAGTTGAAGCAATACAAGGCGAAAGCAATCTCTACAATACAACAGACAGTGGAGAAACAACATTACATTATAATTTACTTATTCCAGACGGTTCAGCAGTTGGTCCAGCTCTTAAAGAAGGAACTGAAATAGCAGACATAGTTTATCTTATTCTTAATGCAATTCCAGAAGGTGCTGTTGCTGAAGAAACAGGAGATGATGACGATGCAACAGATGAATCAGTCACAACACTTCGTTATGGAGAAGGTGATGCAGACGCTGCTGCAGATGTATTAAGAGAATTAGAAGAAGCAACACCTGCAGAAACAGGTATTTTCAATGGTTATAAACCTGGATTTGATTTTGCTAGAAGATCTACACAAGAATATAAAGATGGAATTGGTGCTTATGCAAGAGACACTTTTTTTGTTGAAAAAAGAAAAGCAATTAATTATCTTGAAACTGATGAAAGTAGTGTTTTCTTTAGACGTGGTGCTGAAAACACAACAATGAGTGCATATTTTTATTGCACAGGTCCTGATGGTAATCCAGGTAAAGAAAAAATTATATTCTCTTTCACAGATACTGAATCTGGACACAGATTTGACTACCATATATTCCAAGACGGAAGAACAAGAGAAATTATAACAGACCAAGAGGGAAATAGAACAGATAAAAGAGATGCTGAAACTACTAAACAACATTATGCAGCTATTTTCCAATACTTTGTAAATACTACTGAAGTATTAGATAATGTTCCTGTACCTGATGCAGTAATTGAATAAATTTTTAAAACTACACTTCTAACTTATAATCATGCATAAAGAACACGAAGAAATATTAAATGAAGTTCTGAATGAAAAACATGAAGAAAAAAAAGATAATAAAGCTTGGAAACCTATTTACACAATAATTAGTTTATTCTTAGCATTAATACTTGTTGCATGGATTATCCCAAGCTATGTTGTAAAGATTGATCCAATACCAAAAGATATTCCAACTTATGATGAAGTTGTTCCAGAATTTGAGTTTGTAGAAAATGACAAACACGCAATAACATCACACCAAGATTATTTATTATTCATAGACCCATCAAATTCATTAATCAAACAAATAGCAACTAAAATCGCAACAGAAAGCTGTGAATCTGGATCTAGAGTTTGCCAAGCTAAAGCTCTATTTTATTTTGTAAGAGATGAATTTGATTATGTATCAGAATCAGATGAATACATTGAAACAGCTGAAGAAGTTTTAATTACTGGTGGTTCTGATTGTGATGGAGCAGCTGTTTTATTAGCAAACTTAATGCAAAGTATTGGAATACCAGCTCAATTTGCTTTTGTACCTAGACATGTTTTTGTACAAGTTTATCTTGATGAAGCTTTGAATAAATACAAAACAGAAGATGACTGGATTAATGTAGATCCAACATGCAGATATTGTGATTTTGGAGAAATCCCTGGAAAGTATAAAGATGTAGAAATTGAGATAGTTTCGCCTTATTATTAAACCTTAGTCCCACAACCTAGGCAAACATGAGAGTCTTCTTTTTCATTATATTCTGTATTTGAACCATAATCTAAGACAACCTCACAGCCCTTACATTTAGGCGCCAAATGTTCCAAACTATTAAAGAAATTCATAGTATAATTAATAACTTACAGGTTTATATAGTTATTGTTTAAAGTTTATATAAAATATGAAAATATATAGAAATTAGTATACTGCCTTCGCCATCATTTCTTGCAAAGGCCCATAATCAATTTCCTGACATCCATAAGAATCTGGATTAATATCTTTAAGAAAGCTTGTTAATCCACCAAGACTTTCAAACTTAGTTTCCATTAAATATCTAGCTTTGACTGCTTTATTATCTTCAGAACCTGGTTCAACAAACCTTCCTCTTTCAACATACAACTTTCCATCAGAATAACCCCTATTCTTAAGAGTTCGACCAATTTGTCCAAGAGTTTGAAAACTTGTTGCAAGACTTTGCAAGTCAGTTATCTCTTCTTCTACTTCAAGAGTACAATTTACCTCAAGTGAACTTGGATCATCTCCTTGAACATTAACATTAATATTCCAACCATTTGCTTGATAACTAACTCCATAAACAGTTGTATCTTGAGTATGATTCACAGTATAACCTAACTCTAGTCCTTCGACTGCTTCCCTTAATTGACCTTCTAAAGATTGTTCCCTTGCACCCATTGTAAATATAGAGAAATCATGTTTATTTTATAAACTTTGTCCAAATATACCATTCTAGAGTGATTATGATTAATTATATCAATTAACTTTAAATAAGACATAATAATCTAGAGAAATAGAATGTACGACACAATTATAATAGGAGGAGGCCCTGCTGGGCTTACAGCTGGTATTTATGCAGCTAGATATCTAATCAAAACACTAGTCTTATCTGAAAATACAGGTGGCCAGATCTTAGAAACAACTAGTATTGAGAATTACCCAGGATTCAATAATATTGGAGGAATTGAGCTAGCAAACAAATTCAAAGAACAATACCTTCATAATAAAGGAGAATTAATTGAAGAAAAAGTAGAAAATATAGAAAAGCAAGACACTCATTTCATTATAAAAACCAACAAAAACACTTACGAATCTAAATCAGTCATCCTTACAATTGGTTCAAAAAGAAGAAAGCTAAATGTTAAAGGAGAAAAAGAATTCTTAAACAAAGGTGTTGGTTATTGTGCAACATGTGATGCTGCTTTGTACAGAGATTTGAAAGTTGCTGTTGTTGGTTCTGGAAATGCAAGTGCAGAAGCTGCATTACTCCTAGCTCAATATGCAACTGATATTACAATCTTAATTAGAAAAGAAAAAATGAAATGCGAACCAATTTTACTAAAACAAATTGAAGATAATAAAAAGATATCAATTAAAAACAAAGTAAATATTACAGAAATCAAAGGAGACAACATGGTAAATGCAGTAGATTTAGACAATGGAGAAGAACTAAAATTAGATGGTGTTTTTATTGAAATTGGATTTGTACCAGATACAACATTTGCAGAACAATTAAACATAGAATTAGATGGAAAAAGTTACATCAAAGTTAATGCAAAACAAGCAACAAATGTAAAAGGAGTTTTCGCAGCAGGTGATATTACAGATAATTCTGACTATTTTGCACAGATAACAACAGCACAAGGAGAAGCAACAGTGGCAGCACAAAGTGCATTCCACTATATTAAAGAGATGGAGAGTGAAAAGTAATGACAGAATACAAAATTAAAGATTTAAGAGTAGGAATGAAAGACGTCGACATTACAGTAGAAATAGATTTTTTAGGAGAAAGAAGAAGAACATCTGGTTTTGATAATGAAAACCTTGTTCCAGCTATAGTTACAGATGAAACAGGAGAAATACAAATGACTTTCTGGAATGATGATATTAAAAAAGCAAAACCAGGACTAAAAGTAAGAGTAGAAGGCGGTTATGTCTCAGCATATAATGGTCAACTACAATTAAGAAATACAAAAGAAAATAAGGTGATTTTTTTATGAAACACAATGAACAAAGAGTATTAGTATTATTTGATGTACAAAACATGTACTACAGTGCTAAGCACTTATATAATACAAAAGTAAATTTTAAAGAAATATTGAAAACAGCAGTAGCTGGTAGAAAATTAATCAGAGCAATTGCTTATGCAATTAAAACTGAAATCAAAGAAGAATCTGTCTTCCATGACGCATTAGAGAAAATGGGTATTGAAGTCAAAACAAAAGACCTACAAGTTTTCTATGGTGGAGCAAAAAAAGGCGACTGGGACATTGGTATTGCAATGGATGCTGTACGTTTAAGTCCAAAAGTTGACGCAGTAGTTATAGTTAGTGGAGATGGTGATTTCAAAGATTTAGTTAATTATTTGAAAAGTCATGGTTGCAGAGCAGAAGCAATTGCATTTGGTGAAACTTCTTCTAAACATTTGAAAGATGTTGTTGATGACTTTGTTGACTTAAGCAGAGACAAAAGAAAGTATTTAATTAGAGGTAATGTAAGACAAGGATCTCGACCACCAATGGGAAATAGACCCCCAATGGGACCAAGACCACCAATGGGTTCTCAACCACCAAAAGGAGCTAGTATAAGACAACAACCTCCAAGAGTTCATAAACCAATAGTTAACAAAGGAGCAAAGCCAGCTGCAGCAATTGTTAAAAAAGCTGTTGCAACAGCTAAACCTTCACAAGCACAAAAGGATGAAGTTGTAAATAATACACATCTCGAAGACATTGCAAAACCAACTCCAAAAAAGGTTGTTAAGAAGCTTCCTGTTAAGAAAGCAAAGCCAGTGGTTAAAAAACCAAAGAAAGTTGTGAAAAAGAAGTAATTACTTCATCTTCTTCACAGGTATTACAAACCCTAGGTAAATCAACCCAAATCCAAGCATAAAATAAAAGAAGTTAAATGGATCTATAAAATAGTAAGTAAGATAGCATACACTAACAACCATCCCAATAATTGCCCAATATGTCTTAAAGCCGTATTTTGCCATAATTACCCATTATATCTTATTATTTTAATGCTTTTCTACTCTGAATCATTCGTAAGCTACAGAATTCCAAAGGAATTCTTATGTTACCTAAGGTAACATTTATAAATACTCAACTTTTCTCCATTACTTATGGCAAAGAGAATAGGTGGATCAGGTAGAAAAACCAGAGGATGGACTAGGAAAAACGTCCGTAGAAAAGGTAAAATCAGCCTTACTAAGTACTTTCAAACATTTAATACAGGCGATAGAGTCGTTCTAAAAGCAGAAACAGCTGTCCAAGGCGGAGAATATCCTAGAAGACTCCATGGCAAAACAGGTATTGTAGATGGTCAAAGAGGTAAATGCTACTTTGTTAATGTAAATGACCAAGGAAAAGCAAAAAAAATAATAATTCACCCAGTACATCTTGAGAGGTTATAAAATGGCAAAAATAGAGGTTCTTGAAGAAGATAGTATCAGCATGTCTGAGCTTAAAGACGAATTAGGAAAAATAAAGAAAAGAGATGAAGAATTAAACTTCAGAGCTCAAAAAACAGAAGAATATCTTAATCAATTTGTACCATTAACTAAAAAAGCTTCAAAAGAACTAAGGAAAAAGCTTGAGGATATGAACTTACCTAGGTTCAGACCACAATATATAAACAAACTTCTTGATATTCTTCCTGCAGATCCAGAATTAGTTAAAATGGCACTTTCTAACTATAATGTGACTGTAAGCCAAGACAATCTAAAGAAAATTGCTTCTACAGTAGCTGAATACACTAAAAAGAAGTAGATTCCTACATTAAAACAGGTAAATTTATATAGGAGATCTAGCTATAATTCTTTATCGGGGTAGATAGAAATGGAAAATGATGAACTTAAAGCAAGAGAGGAGTATGTAATTGTACTAGATTTTCTTCCTCATGGTTATCCATTTGATAAAAGACCAATTCATAAAAAAACAGCTATTGTTCAAGCTATAGGTAAAAGACACTTTACTTTACTAGAATTAGTACCTAAAAAAGATATATTTCTCCAACCATACCAAGAAATTTATGTAGGTGAAGGTAAAAGAGAAGAAGTACATCATATTACTGGAAAACTTCCTGTAGATAAATTAACTCATACTGCTAAAAAAGAACTTGAATTTGTAGTTAAAGATGTTGTAAAAAAGAATCCAAAAGACTTTGTAAGTTTTTTTAATAAAGCTCAACCATTAACTACAAGAATGCATCAATTAGAATTATTGCCAGGTCTTGGAAAGAAACACATGTGGCAGATTATTGAAGAAAGAAAAGATAAAGAATTTGAAGACTTCAAAGATCTAAAAGCTAGAGTAAAATTACTACCAGACCCAGAAAAAGTAGTAATTAAAAGAATTCTATCAGAATTAGCTGGAAAAGAGAAATATTGTTTATTTGTTGAGAAATAAGTTTATATAGTACTATTTATTTCTTTACTAAATGGAAAATGAAGTAGTAGTTGTAGGAACACAAGACCACCATTATGAAGCACTAGCCTTAGTTGAAACATTAAAATCATTAGAAATTCCAACTGTTGTTGCACCAGATCATAGATACATTAGAGATACATTTATTTATAGAGAAGGAAGAGTTATCCCATCAGAACTTAATTTAGAAGGTGGAAATCTAATTTTTGGAAGAAATTTTATTTTACTTGGTGATGAAGAAGCAACTCCTAAAAATTTAGATGCACTAGTTGAAACCTTTCCTGAATATATAGTTTATCCCATAACTTCACGATATGGTCACATTGATCTTCGTGTTGGAGTAATCCCCTCAGAAGATATTATTACAGTAAATGTTGATTATCTTGATTATGCTGAAAGTTTAAAAGAGATTGCTAGATTACATAATCAAGAGTTAATACCTACAAGACCAGAATTTGACAATCAATCATACGGAATATTACATGCAAACAATTATTCAGTTTGGGAAAATGGTGGCGACCCAATTGTTGTTGCAAATAAAGCAACTCCAGCAATTGTTAGTGAATTAGAAAGAAAAGGAGTTAGAGTTGAACAAACAACAATTCCAATTGCTGCCCACCCAGTTCTTGGTCATGGTTCTATTAGATGTATGACAAATATTTGCACTAGAGAAGTTCTAGATGAATTAGGAATTAGATATCAAGAAGCTGCTTAACACAACCCATGTAATTCTTGACACATTACATCAAAAATAGGATCTTCAATAAGTATAACACCACAATTATCCAATTGAGTTTGTTCTAAGCAATCACTAAACAAATACCCACAATTTGCACAATGTTCAATAATAACTTCTCCTGGTATTTTTGTTACCCTTAACTCTCTCATTGAAGCATTTAATGAGTCAGTAATATTTATAGTTCCATTAATGCCATCAAACAATCTAACATATTCTGTATTACTAATATTTAGAACAATCTCATAATCATTTGATTGTAAAGTATAAATTTGTCCATTAATTAATGCTGGCATTAAGAAATATCTACTAAATCCTGTTTCTTTAACATTTGCAAACAAAATTTCTTCTTCTAAAAGATCAAGAACATTCTCTGCTCTGCTATCATCTGTTTCTTTCTGATTAGCCCTTAGTTCATTTGCCAATAATGCAAACACTATTATAAATAGAAATAAAACAAAAGCTATGATTAGTGTAAACTCAACAGCTCCTTGCGCTTTCCTATTTAATGATAAACACTTTCTAATAAAACACCACCTTCTATTGCATCATTTAAAATATGCTTTAATACTGGAGAATAATAAGTACTAGAGATATTCGCTTGCATTGGAGCATCAGAATAAAATAAAAAATCAGATGTCCTTCCTTCTATCTCTACAGTTATAATTAAAAAATTATCATTTTCTATTGTCATATTCACTACATTCTCTGGCATATTAACATCTAAAACAATCATTGCTCCTGGTCCATAAAAATAAACAGTCTGAACATTAGCAACCATTGTATTACCAATCTCTTCTACATGAGAAACAACAAGATCCCCACTTGTTTTTTGAATAAAATCAGTAAAAAGTGCCAAAGCAGGAATTAACAAAAACAAAGCTAGTGAAACTATTAATAAAAACTCTACTGAACTTTGCCCTCTCTTTGTTCTCTTCATTTTTATTGCCAAGATTGTTTTAAATATAAATCAACAACATCCTCTAACCAACCTTTTTCAATTAAAGCTTTTTTTACTTCTGTTGGTGTTTTACCTTTTTTTCTAGCCATTTTAATATATTCTTCAATAGCACCATGATCATAACTTGGTTCTGGAACTTCCACTGATGAAAACTTCTCTTTTGCTTTATCTAAAACAGACTTTTCATCTTTAGGGTTTTCTTCTCCTTTTAATTCATGAATTGTTTCTTTAATAAACTTCTTTTTTCCTCTATATTTGATATAACGTTGCACAATTATCGCAACAATTATACCTAGAATAATAAAAACAATAAAACGAACTACACCAATTGTAAAAATTCCTTTATCATCTATTGGTCCTTTAACTTCAGTATCTTGATCTTCTTCAACTACAGAAACAACAACATCTTCATCAATTTCTATTAATTCTGGTGCAATAATAATCTCACCATTTTTTGTTAAGATAAAATCAGCATCATCTTGATTATAATTCATTTCAAACTCAATTGGAAAACCATAACTTTCCATACCAACAGTATTAACTGAAAAAGAAACAACCTTGTATTTATTATCATTTAATTCATTAAGTTCTTCTTCACTTAATTCAATTGTCTTTTTTATTTCATCATAATAATTAATTAAAGATAAAGAATTAACATCTCCTCCCCTAAGCTTTTCAATTGTAACATATACTGTTACTTGTGTTTCATCAATTACTTCACTTCTATAACGCAATACAACAGAATTATCAGAATCAGATTCTGCAACAACAAGATTTTTTGTAGTTAAATAAATATCTTCTTCTGGATAAACAGTTGCTGTAAAATTTATTGGATAAATAATCTCTTCTGTAGTATAAGGTAAAGACACTTCTACAGATCTTACTCTAATAGTTTCCCTTGGATCCAAAGCTATTCTATAAGATGTTGAATCAAATAAAGGAGAAACAATATCTACTCCAATATCTTCATAATATTTGAATCCCTCATTCCTAATAGAGAAGTATATATTCGCAGTATCACCACTTCCATAAGAATCTTCCATCATAATTATTGGCTGCACATCACTAGCAAAAACACTAGGTATTAGTAGAACTAACATAATTAAAAGGATTTTTCTCATTATACACCTCTTTTCATATACATCATTATTTCTCCATTATATATAGTTTATGGTGAAAATGGAAAAACAATATATATGACTCCTCAACCTTATAGCTTTATGGAAGAACTAATGCGTAAATATGCACTGCAAAACGCTGTCAAATTCAAAGGAAGGGCTAATTTAGGCGCTGTTGTTGGTAAAGTACTCCAAGAAAAGCCAGAACTCAAAGCAGAAGCACCCAAAATCAAGGCAGAAGCCATTAAAATAGTTGAAGAAGTCAACAATATGAGCTTAGAAGACCAAGAAAAAGCCCTAACAAACTATTCTTTCACAGAAAAGAAAAAAGAAGTTAAAAAAGGACTAAAAGACATGCCTTTTGCAGATGATTTCAAAAAAGTAGTAATGAGGTTCGCTCCATCACCATCTGGTCCATTACACATTGGCCATAATTATGTTCTTTCATTAAATTATTTGTATGCAAAAAAATACAAAGGTAAAATAATTCTAAGAATTGAAGATACTAACCCAAGCAATATTTATGAAAAAGCATATGACTTAATTCCAGAAGATGCACAATGGTTATGTGAGAATGGAATTGATGAAGTTCTTATACAAAGTGATAGAATGGATATTTATTATGGTCATGCACTAAAGTTAATAGAAGAAGGTCATGCATATGTTTGCACTTGTGCTCCAGATGATTTTAAATCATTAATGTCTAAAAAAATGCCTTGCCCATGTAGAGATTTATCTGAAAAAGAAAACACAAAAAGATGGCACAAGATGTTTGACAAAGAAAAAGGATTTAAAGAAGGCGAAGCAGTTGTTAGATTTAAATCTGATTATAAACATAAAAATCCTGCAATGCGAGACTTCCCTTTATTAAGAATTAACGACGAGGAACACCCAAGAACTGGAAACAAATACAGAGTTTGGCCATTAATGAACTTTTCTGTTTCAATGGATGACATGGAACTTGGTATAACACATGCTGTTCGTGGAAAAGATCATGCAGACAATGCAAAAAGACAAGAACTTATCCACCATATTTTCAAACATAGGACACCTGTTGCAGTTTCTGTTGGAAGAATCAATTTCACAGGAGGTTTTCCAGTAAGTGCAACAAAAACAAAAGAAAAGATTGAAGCGGGTGAAATTAAAGATTGGGATGACATAAGAATTCCTTTTTTAGGAGCATTACGTCGTCGAGGATACCAAGCAGGAGCATTAAGAAAATATGCAGAAGAAGTTGGAATTTCAAAAGCAGATAAAACAGTTACAATGGAAGAATTCTTCAAGACAATGAATGCATTTAACAAAGATCTTTTAGAAGAAAAAGCAAATAGATACTTTTTTATCCAAGACCCTGTTGAAATTACAATAGAAAATGCACCAGACTTAGAAATTGAATTAGACTTACATCCTGAGTTAAGGAAAAAAGGGAGACACTTCCATACTAATGATAAATTTTTCATAACAAAAGAAGATTTTGACAATCTAAAAGATAAAAAATTGTATAGATTAATGGATTGTTTAAATTTTAGAAAAGAAGGAGATAAGTTTGTATTTGTAAGCACAGATTTAGAAGATTATAAGAAAAATGGAGAATCAATAATGCATTGGTTGCCTTCTAATGATACAATAAAAGTTTCTGTAGTAATGCAAGACAACAAAACAATCAAAGGTGTTGGTGAAAAACTATTAAATGATTTAAAACAAGGTGACATTATTCAATTTGAAAGATTTGCATTTTGTAAATTAGATAATTCTGATGAAATGAAATTCTGGTATACGCATAAATAATACCCTGAAGTAGCAAATTCTAACCTTAGAAGCCCTCTTTTCGTAAACTTTATAAATTAGTAGCAAGTCAAAATTAACATAGAAACTTATGAGGTGATTAGTTATGTCTTTAGTAGTAAAAGCAAAATTAAAAGAAGCAGCAAAGGGATATAATGTAGCAGGAGATCTTGCAGACGCATTAGACAAGTTATTACAAAAAGCTGTAGCAGGCGCTTGTAAAAGAGCAGAAGCTAACGGCAGAAAAACAGTTATGGCAAAAGATGTTGCATGCTGTTGTGATCAATGTTCTTCAAAAGGAGACATGCTTGTTGTAAAATCCAAAATAAAAGATCATGCTAAAGGTTGTAATGTAGCTGGCGATTTAGCTGACGCATTAAATTGTACTGCTCATGGCTTAGTAAAAGCAGCTTGTGGAAGAGCAGAAGGAAATAGCAGAAAAACAGTCATGGCAAAAGACTTATAAGTCTTTTGGCGACCAAAAATCTTTAATTTTTGTGTATGGCAAAGGATCTTTAATCAATTTTTTATTTATTTTTTTCTTTTTTATTCTTACAACAAATTCTTAGAATCTAGTTTTAACTTTACAGAATCTAATTTCTTTCTTAAAAGATAAATATCTTCTGCATCTGGGTTTTCTTCTTCAATAGCTTGCAATTTATTCTCTAATTTTTGCAATAATTTAACTGTATTCTTAGTTTTCTCATCTTCTTCAATAGATTCAACATATTGAATTGCTTTATGTTCTTGTTTAAGCTTTTTTAATGCTTTCATTTCTAATTCCATTGCTTTTTTCAAATTCTTTTTAGCTAAATCTAATTCTGGAGAACTAGGATGATATTGTCTAATCTTTGGTTTAGTTAATTTAGTCAAAGCATAGAAATAACCTATTGTGGATAGCTCAGTCATCTTGGTGGAATACTTGGTGGTGGCGGTGGAAGTTTTTGATCTTTGCCTAATCTCTGTGCAGGAAGTCGTTTTATTGGTTCTTCTTGAGGCATATTATTAAACTCTGGCATTGTTGGGCCACCAAATGCTGCTGCCATATTCCTTGGTTGAGGCATTGGACCTTGAGGTCCTGACATTGGTGCAGTTTGTTGCATTGGTCGAGGACCTTGTTGTTGTGGACCAGGCATACCTGGATGTTGTTGTCCAAATGTCTGATTCTCAAATTGAGCAAATGCTTTTTCAAATGGTTGTAATTTTGCAACCTCTTCTTGATCCTTTTTCACTAATTCTGCCACAGCTAATACTCCTTTAGCTATCTTTTGATTTTGTCTTTCCAATTCATCAAGGCGCTTAGAAATTGGATCTTCTCCTGAAATCATTTGTTTATTAGCTGATTTGAATAATTTAACCATTTCTTTCATTACTTTGGTTAATCCTTCCATAGAATCAATTAGCTGCTCATTTGTAGGTTTCTTTTTCACAACCTTTTTTGCCTTTTTCTTTGTCGCTTTTTTTGCCATTTCTCGTCACCAGATGAATAAAATAAAAATAAAAAAAGAAAACTTTCCGTTAGGAAAGTAAGAAGTCAAAAGACTTCTGTAAATAAAGAAATTTAACTTTGCACTAAAGCATAAACTTCTCCTTCAACATCGTGGTCATAACTAGATCCACTCCTTGGATCATAATAAGTTATTGTTGGAATTACTTTGAATTTATTTCCAAGAGCAATACCTCCTCCACTACAACTAGTTGCTGCAACATCAAATGTTGCGCCATCTGCAACTGAAACCTCAGTTCCTGCGGCCTCTCCATCAATTGTATAATCAGTACAACTATATGCTCCATCTGCATCAACTGCAGTAAATGTTGTAATATTAATTGTCATGCCCATATTGTTTCTAACTTTTAAGTTTAGAGTTATATCTGTCAACTTGTAATCAGTACATGTCAACCCTGTTGTTAGTGTACATCTTTCTGGCAGGAATTTTGAAGGACTCAACACACCAAAGTATGCTAGTGCTCCAATCATAATCAGAATAACTAGGAATGCCCATCCGTAAGTCATTAAGAATTCTAATGCGCCTTGTGCTTTTTTATTCATCTTGTATACCTCCTTTTTGGAAATTTAACCTTTTTACTATAATATACTCATTCCCTGGGAAAAGTTATATATAAATGTTTCGAGCCTGCAATATATTAAAAACCACAAACTATATATAAGGCCAGCCATTTTTTCAATATTGAATTTATAAAAGGATGAGTGAGATCATTAAAGAGGAGGGATTATTATGGCTGAAACAAAGATGGCAAGTATTGGCTCTATGAAAAAAGGGAGTTATATAGTAATTGAGGGTGCTGCTTGCAGAGTCTCTGATACTCAGGTTTCAAGGCCTGGAAAACACGGGCATGCAAAAGTAAGACTTACAGCAGTAGGTTTAGTTGATGATAAAAAAAGAGTTGTAGTAATGCCAGGGCATGACAATGTTGAAGTACCAATTATTGAGAAAAAGACAGCTCAAGTATTATCCATTGCTGGAAATACAGCAAATGTTATGGATTCAGAAACATATGAAACATTTGACTTAGAGATTGCAGATGACTTAAAAGCAGATCTTACTGAAGGGGTTCAAGTACTTTACTGGGAAATCCTGGAAGATAGAGTCATGAAACAAATAAAGACAGATTAATGGTGGATTAAATGGTTAAATTCGCAGAAGCAGAAGCTAGAAAATTCAAGAATGTGTTTGTGTGCAAGCACTGTGGTGCAAAAATCAAAGCAACAAACATGAAAGTATTAGCTGGAAAAGTAATTTGCAGAAAATGCAATTATGGAAATCTTCGCCCTAAAAGGAAGAAATAAACATAAGAGGTGACTTGTTGCAATGAGTTTTGATGTCATTGCATTTATTATCTTTGTTATTTTACTTGGTCTAGTTCTATATGTAAAAAGAGATAAATTAGTAATGCAAAAGATATTCTTTCCATTTATCTATCTAATATTATACAGAACCAAACTTGGTCTAAGATTAATGGAATCCTGGAGCAAAAAATACAATTATATCATAAAACTATTTGGTTATTGTAGTATTGGATTTGGTTTTGTTGGAATGATCTATATTTCATTAGCAATCTTTATGTTTGTATTAAAATTAATATTCTTTCCATCTGTTTCAGAACCAGGTGTTTCATTAGTATTACCTTTTACAAATATTCCAGGAGTAGGTTACTTATCTTTTACTCATTGGATCCTTGCATTATTTTTACTAGCAGTTGTTCATGAGTTTGCACATGGTGTTGTAGCTCGTGCTTGGAAAGTTCCTGTAAAATCTTCTGGTTTTGCTGTTCTAGCATTATTAGCACCAATAATTCCAGCAGCTTTTGTTGAACCAGATGAAAAACACATGGAAAAAAGAGATGATGTTGTCAAATACAGTGTATTTGCAGCTGGACCAATTGCAAATCTTGTTTTTGCATTCATAATATTATTTGCATTTCCTTTTGTAGGAGATGTCTCTGGCTCAGCAACAGCACCTTATGAAGATCAAATAACAGAACCAATTGGTTTTTCCTTTGAAACATTAGAAGGAGACTACCCTGCTACATTAGCAAATGTTCCTAATAGTGTTATTTACGGTATTGATGGAAAAGAATTTGATGATTATACAGAATTCTACAAACAAATGATGTGTGTACGTCCAAATGAAGCCATTACATTAAACACAGAAGAAGGCGATTATTTAATTACAACAGGTGTTAAAGAAGATGATCCAGAAAGAGGTTTCATTGGAATTAAACCAGTACAAAATGAACGTAGAGTTAAAGAAGAATACACTTCAATAGCTCCATTCTATTATTGGCTTAAAGGATTCTTTAAATGGTTATTTTTACTTAATTTCTTTATTGGATTAGCTAACTTATTACCTTTAGGGATTGTCGACGGTGGAAGAATGTTACAAGTAGCTTTGCACAAAATTATGAATAACAAGAAAAAAGCACAAAAAGTTTGGATTTGGATTGGATTTATGTTTTTGTTTGCATTGGTATTTTCATTAGTTGTAAATTACTTTGGAAATCCGTTTATGTTGCTGAGATAGAAATTATAACAAACTTTAAATAGACACTTTATTCTAAATATTGTATGAAACAAATAATTGTATTAATTACATTCATTCTATTAATCTCAACAGTATTTGCAGCAATGGAACCTAGTCAACCATATTGCGAACATCAAGGATACACTGTTGATCAAAGAGGAGATTCTAGTGACACATATTATTGCATATTTGATGATGAAAATGAATGTTTAACAGGAGAATTCTATGGTGGTTACTGTGGCCAAGAATATATTCGAGATATTCCTTGCAGACAAGAAGGAGAAACATTATTCCCCTACTTCGAAGAATGCTGTGAAGGCTTAGAATCATCATCTGGATGGTTTATTAAAACAATAGGTCAACCACAATGCGTTGAAGAAAAAGGTTTCTTTGGAAAACTTTGGGATTGGTTATTTGGTTAAGTTATCTATTCATTGCAACATTCTTCGCAGGAATAACAACTCTATTCAAAAAAGAATCCGGATTTCTAGTTTGTTCTGTTAATAAACCTGAAGCATACCTAAGACTTACATTATAAATTGCTGCAGAAGCTCGATCAAATAACCTGTATCTTCTTCTCAAATTATCCAATCCGAGAAAAACATTTTCTATTTTTCTATGACCAAAATATTGTTTATATGTTTCCATTCTTTCTCTATGTGATTCATGTCCAATAAAAATCAATTCATCATCTGGAGCAGTATGTTCACAAACAGCTTGATAACTTCCGAATGTTGTATACACTGAAAGTTTTTCAACAGGTACTCCATTATCCCATAATAAATCATCTAAACAATCTAATTCATGACCAACTAATTCATTATCTATAGAAGTAGGATCATTTTCTCTACCTGTGATAAATATCTTATCATAATTACCAATTCCAGCTCTAGTAAATCTTTTTACCATGGCTTCTTCGCCAGCACCCAATATAACAGCTACCTTCATATAGCAAAGAAACCCTCAAGAATATATAAACCTACCTAAAACTTTAAATACAATCGTACATTATATTGAAAGAATGAGAGGGATTATATTATTGTCATTAGTATTAATTCTTATATTTATATCTGGATGTGTTGGAAACATGTGTCAATATGATGCTGATTGTCCAGATGGTAATGGTTGTGAAAATGGCCTCTGTATTTATGAAGATGACACAGAAGAAGAGATTGATGAAGAAGTAGAAGGAACAGAAACCGCTGGAGAAACAACTAAAACAGCTGAACCAGTAGAAGAAACAGGAACAACAGAAAGAACCGCAACAAGTTCTCAAACAAAAACCCCTGAAATAAAATGGAATGAAGAACCTTCAAAAAGACATGCTTTACTTGCTGACACTGAATATGTTATAAATAAATGGGTAAAAAGTTTAGGTTGGCAACAAACAAATGGTCCAAGATTAGAATATATTAGACAAATACAATTTGATCCAGATGACATGGACACATTATACATTGTTTCTAATACTGGATCTGGAATTTTGAAATCAACTAATAGAGGACAAACATGGAATAAATGGGATGAAGGTATTGAAAATTATAATGTATTCTCAATAATAATTGATCCGAATAACCATGACACCATGTATGCTGGTGCATCTAGTGCACATATTTACAAATCAACTAACAGAGGAGAAACATGGTCTTTATCTAATGAAGGAATCGGCGGAGATGGAATTGCAGTATGGTGTTTAGCTATAAATCCAGATAATTCAAATATTCTTTTTGCAGGACAAGCAGATTATGGAAGAGGAGATATTGGTGGTTCATTATACAAATCAGCAAACGCTGGAGAAACTTGGACAGAAGTACTTAACCCTGGAACAAATTCATTTATTGGTTCAATTACAGTTGATGAAATCAACCCAAATATAGTTTATGCAACAACTGGTTTTGGAGACGGGTGTAACCCAAATCTACTTCCAGAATCAGATGCACATAATCATGGAATCTTTAAATCAACTGATAATGGAGATACATGGAACACAATAAACAATGGATTAAATGATTTAACTGTAAGTAGGGTCACTATTGATCCAAGAGATTCAAATATATTATATGCAACAGTTGGTTGTGTTGATCATGAACCAACAACAGATTATACAATCTACAAATCAACAAATGGTGGAGAAAACTGGCAAGAATTAGAAAACTCAAGAGACAATCCTTCAACAGACATTGAATTTGATGATAATTACAACCTTTACACAGGTGGTTATGGTAATTCTAAATTTGGAATATACAAATCAGAAGACGATGGTCAAACATGGAATAGTATTGTAGAATCAGTAAATGGAGCATTTTACACCTTCTTATATGATCTTGTTATAGATCCAAGAGATTCAGATCACCAATATTTTGGAACCTATGCAGGAGGAATTTATGAAACAACAGATAATGGTTTAAATTGGTTTGAAATTAATGGAAATATAGATGATGGTGTTATTCTTGCAAATTCTTATGGATTTGATATTGACCCAAATAATGGAGATATTTTATATGCCTCAACAATTGGTGGCTTATTTAAAACAGAAAACTCCGGAAATACATGGGAATTAGTTAATCATGAACTAGCTAACAAAGATTATGGAATGATGGTCCATCAAAGAAACGTTGTAATAAATAAAGATTCTTCAAACATTGTTTATGCTATGGGAGATGGTGGAACTATTTTTAGAAGTGCAAATTATGGAGTAACTTGGTCAGAAATTTCAGTTGAAGAATACACAAACAGATTAACAAAAGATCTCAATAATTGGCATCACTTAAGGGACATCCAAGGACCAAGAACCCAATCTGATCCAGAAGTACTAACTCCTTTATCAGAATTTCAAGTTCCAGATGCAATAGTTGTAGATAATAAGTTATATATTGTAACATATGGTGAAGAAAATATAAGATTATTAAAATACACTCGACCTGGAAAACTGGATGGAGAATGGACAAATATAATTGGCACATTAACAAATAGCGAGGGATTGTATTCAATTACTCATGATCCTCAATCAAATAAGTTTTACATTGGTGGAGATCAAGGAAAATTATACAAAAGTAACACAGGTTCAAGTTGGCAAACAGTTAATAATGATTTAACATTCAAAACATTTTATAATTTTGACAGTGCATTAAATGGAAATAGAGTTTATACTGGTTCTAATGGTAATGGACCATATAGATCTGGAGGAGGAAACTTTGAAAGCCTCAATGCTAAATCTTACTCTGCTAATCGTGATAGATTAGAATATACAAAATTAATTGCAGTTGATGCATATAATCAAGATAATACAATTGCTTATGATGCAACTGACTCAAGAGTGTACAAAACTTATGAAACATATGTTGAAGACTGGCAAGAATATGAATTATTTTGGGAAGAAATATTCAATTTAAATTCATATGACCAAGATGATGAAGTTCTAAGCTTAGATATTAGAGATGATTTAGTTTTAATTGGAACAAGAAACAATGGCTTATTTTTATCAACTGACTCAGGAAATTCATGGGAAAACATAAATGATCCATTATTAAATAATAAAATTATTAGAGATGTAGAAATTGATTATGACAATCCAAACAAAGTCTACATTGGAATTGGTGGAGATGAAGCAAAGCTTGTTTATAGTACTGACCAAGGAAACTCATGGAATAGATTAAGTGATTACTTCACATTCTCCACAATACATGAAATAACAATTGACCCGAATAATGAAAACATTGTTTATGCTGCTCCATGGGGTGGTGGTTTATTTATCTCAGAAAACAATGGAGAAGACTGGGAAGAAATTGAAACACCAACAATCTCAATTGTATCAGTTGTTGTAGATCCAACTGATTCAAACCACTTAATTATTGGAGACAGAACCAAACCAATTATTTATGAGTCATATAATAGAGGAGAATTCTGGTATGAATTAATTTCTCTTGATGAAGAAGATTATTATAGAGTCAGTGCAATGGGATTACACAATGGAGAACTTTATTTCTCTGTATTTAATAAAATAAATGGCCTAATATCATTATTTGATTTACTAATGAATGGACCAATGTCTGGAACAACCTTTAGATTTGATGGAAATAATGTTGAAGAACTTGGTGGAGATCTAGAAAAGATTGCAATAAACTTTTTCTCTGATGGAAATGATATATATGCAATTGGGCATATTTTTAATGTATTCAAATTAGATGGAGATGATTGGGAAGATATTTCTGGAAATTTACCTGACATTGGTTTTAACAATATAATTGTTGACGATTTAAACAATCTTTATGTTACAGGTGCATCAGATATTGACACAAATGGTGAGTTTAGAGTTAATGGAGATGTAACAATAAGTTCTGAAATTTACAAAAGTGAAGACAATGGAAATACCTGGAATCCAATCTTAGGAAATAATTTATTCCCAAGTTCTACTAAGAAATTATTACAACATCCAACAGATGAAAATGTTTTTATTGCAGGCACAGCTAATGGAATCTATATCTCATCAGATAGAGGAAATACATGGAATCATGAAAGTGATGGTTTAGATTTTGAAAACATTGGTTCAATGACTATTGGAGAAAATTATATTTATGTTGGAACTGGTGGTGGTGGAGTTTATTCTGGAAGAATAAATCAAGATTATTCAATAGATTGGCATGAATCAACTGGCCCTTATCCTTT
>CAZKVI010000008.1:44132-45508 GCA_964556185.1 uncultured Methanosarcinales archaeon | reverse complement strand
ATAGACAAAAGTTAAAACCCTTTTCTTTTAATATTGAATTCAAATCCAATAAAATCTGTTCACTTGATTGTGAAACGCTAACAACTGGCGTAAACCTTCTTGTACCATGGACCCTACTACAATATCCATCACCATCAAAGAACCCAATTAGAAAATGCTTCTTTATTTCATACGGTGAGTCTTTAATGGTTTTTGGAATTCTCAATTTGCCCTTCTTGTAGCCTATCGGCATTTCAAATACTTTATTCAAAAGTCTGTGCAATATCATACTTTGAAATAGGATTCTGTACCATCTACCATTATAAACTGATTTAACATTTGTTTTAATACCAAAAACATTTTCTAAAAGTAGTGTTATATCATTTAAATTCTGGCTATGTTCTTCTGTAATGGTGATTTCCCACCTAAACCTTCTTTCTTTTTCATATGTCAGCCAAATATCTCTCAACGCTCCGTCAGCATAAAGTATTCCTAAAAGATAAGCAATATTTTGATTTATTGATTTAATTACTTTTACATTTACTGGACTGCACTTGGCTTTGAAATAAGTAACTTTCTGAAAACATAGATTGTAAATTTCATCATGCTCTACTTTGGTTTTATTGCAAACTTGTTTCCATAAGTTTAATAAACTTTTTAATTTTACAATTGGAATAGGGTACTTTGCATTTTTCCAAGCAAAATAAGAAGTTAGAGAAATCTGTTTCTTAACAGTTTTTTGGAATCTACCATCTAAATTCTTTTTTAAATCATCATTTATTATTTTTATAATATCAGAAATCCCTTCTACACAAACAGGACAATTTGAAATATTATCAATATCTTCATCCACAAGCAAATCAAGATAATTTTCTAAAGGAATTTTGTTATTTTCATTCATTTATATCACCTCTGTGTCTTTTTCTTTATTCAGGCACAGAGCATCTAAAATAAACAGGAATAGAACTTACAAAAAACTTTTAGGAGAGACTCCAGCCTTTAGAAAGGGAAAGTTTTTGTGAGAAGTTCTGTGTTTTTTATTTTAGAATAGTTTATATGTTTATCTAAATGGAAATCAGCCTATTTTAGCAATGCTTAAATGATGTAAGTTCCTGAAAAATTAGGAAAATTTATAATTTCTAGAGAATCTAAAACTTTATGCGTATTAGAAGATTCAGAAAAGAGGATGCAAGAAAGGCCAGCAATATAATCAAGAAATGCCTTATTGAAGTAAATATTAAAGACTACTCTAGGAAAAATATGGAAGCACTATCAAAATACTTTACTCCAAGCAAACTAATTAATTTGGCAAAAGAAAGGGATTTCTTTGTTGCTGTGAAAAATGAAGATATTATTGGTATAGCAAGTTTAAAGGACAACTGCATCCTTACAGTATT
>CAZKVI010000008.1:0-44122 GCA_964556185.1 uncultured Methanosarcinales archaeon | reverse complement strand
AGGGGTATTGGCTCAAAACTAATGGACAAAATTGAAGAATTGGCAAAAAAGAAAGGGATTAAGATGATAAAGTTGCCTTCAAGCATAACTTCTTTTGAATTCTATAAAAAAAGAGGTTACAAAAAAATAAAAATTTCTAAATCCGAAGAACTTGGAGACACCATTATAATGAGGAAGAAATTATAAATTACCTGAGAAAATGAAAAATCCTAAGAAATGGTTACCTTAATTACTTCTTTTTAACTTTCTTAACCTTGGCTTTCTCTATACAACCAAAAATCTCACATGTTCTGCAAGTTTCATTTGCACAAGGTTCTCCACACTTTTTACAAATAGCAATTTTGCCTTGTTTAATCTTACTTTTCAATGGATGAACCATATTCAAAAAGAAATTCACAATATTATATTTAACATCAGGATGATCTTTCTCAAATTTATCCAAATGTTCTCTATACTTCCTTCTATATGCTCCTGTAGAACACGGACATGCTTCGTAATTAACAGGAAACTTCATTAATTTAGAATATGCAGTTGTTTCTTTCTCAGAACACAAATACAATGGCTTAACCCTCTTAACAAACTTTTTAGATCTTGCACCACCAGATATTGGACCTTGTCTTATAGCCAATTTTGTATCATTACGATAAACATTCATTAAAAATGCCTGTGCTTCATCATCTAAATTATGTCCAGTTACAATTACATCTAATTTTAACTTTTTTGAATATTTATTTATCAAAAATCTCCTAAGAACACCACATAACATACATGAAGAATAATTATGGCCTTTTGATTTCAATAAAGACCTTAAATAACACAAAGAATGCCCAAATTCTTCTCTAAATGATATCTCATGAAGTTTTATTTTATTCTCTTTACAAACATCTCTCAAATTCTCCAAATTTTGCTTTGTATAATTTCCAATCTTTGCATCGACAGTAAGTCCAATAACATTATACTTAAACTTATTTAACAAATACAAACAAACAGTTGAATCTTTCCCACCAGAAACAGCCACACCAATCTTATCCTTTGGAGTAAATAAACTAAATTTCTTTATTGTTTTCTTTACTTTCTTCTCAAAATAATACTGAAAATGCATCTTACATAAATTAGAGCAACATACCTTTTTTCCACATTTAATGCATTTAGTTATTTTCTTTACTTTAGCCATATTTGCTTGAATCAATTCAAGGTATTTAAAGCTTGCTATGAAATATATACTAAAAAGAAAAAAGGAGTGGAATTATCTTCCACAACCACATGCTGAAACTCCACAGCTTCCGCCACAGTCATTTCCACATGCTCCAGAACCACATGCTTCTTTTGCACAAGTGCAATCTTCTGCTCCGCAATTTCCACCACAATCTCCATTGCAGCTTCCACAACCACATGAATCTTCTACTTCTTCAACTACTTCTCCTTGTAAGAATGTAGCAGATACAAACACAGCACCTACAATAAGCAGGATTCCTATGATCAATCCAATCAAATTCTTTTTTTCCATTTTAACACCTCATGTTTAATACAATACTAATACCTATGCATGTATATAGAATTTAGTGCTGAAACTGACATGCTAAAAAAGCCTCTACCCATAGAATTCTTGTTTATTATCGTTTATAACACGATTTTGAGAAATATTTGATTAGTCTTACCTTTAGGTTCTTTTTTTATTAAATCCTTTTTCTCTAAACCATCTAAAACAATACTTAATTTTGATTTATGTAAATCTGTTCTTAATCTTAATGTCTGTTGAGTAATTCCCTCTTGTTCTTTAACTGCTTTAATTACTTTCTTCTCTTCTTCATTAAGTCCTCTCATTAATATCTCAAATTTTTCATCATCAATTTGCATATGTTTTTGTTTTTCCAATGTTTTAACAATCTCTTTTTGTGATTTCTCAAAAAAGATCAAATACACACCTAATGCAGCAATTGCACTAATCAAAATAATACCAAAATAAGTTGGCCAAGATGTTTGTTCAGAATGCGGACAAGTCCCACCTTCTAATGAATCTGTACAACTACAACTTGCTTCTATTTGTTCATTTATTTGGTTATTAAATACAAAAACTAAACTACCTAAAAGCACACATGCAATAATTAATAAGATTCCAAGTGATTTATTTTCCATTTTAACAGTTATTCTCTTCTTCTTTATTAAGTTTGTTTTATATTATATAATCACTTTGGCAAAATCAATCCACTTTCTTCCCTGTATGAATCTTCATTATAAACAACAGCAGGATGTGCTCTCATTGGATCTTGCAATAATCCATCAATTGCACCAGAAGCATCAACACCTTCTCTAATTCCAAAATCAGAACCAGATCCAAATAAATTCATGTCATGCCTGTAAACAGGATTTGCAATAACTAATGGAATGTCTCTTATTGTTCCATCAAGTGATTCTGGGCTTCTTTCTAAAACATCATCAATTAAATAATAGCCTATTTGAAGTACAAAAGCCATTACTCCATCGATTATTAAGGCACCATAATCTTCTTTAGTGACTTTACTAGCAATTTGTTCTAAAATCTCTATGTTAAATTGTTCAAACTGCTGCCTTTCAACTTTCTGACTTAATTGCCTAAGTGAGTTAAACCATCCTAAATGAGGTATTGTAGAAATATCATTATTTCTTTCTAAACCTACAAGACCACTAAAACTACAACACCATGGATCATACACATACAACAATTTACCCCTACTCATATAAATTATAAAGCTAATTTAATATTTAAAACTTAAGAATTATCTTCCACAGAAGCTTTATCAGCTTCTTGCTTTCCTTCGGAAAGTTCCCCCTTCTTCAACTTTTCTCTATGTTTCCTTCGCATTTCTTTTTGTTCTTCTGTCAACTTTTGTCTTCCACTATTTTGCTCCAAATTTAAGAAATAAGCTTTTCTTTTAGAATACTGCACAGGATTCTTAATTTTTTGACAAAGTCCATCAGGTTTACAGATCCCCAAGTCTGGATAATACTTATTACAATTAGGCGGCATTATATTTTTCTTGTGTTGTTTATGATATCTTATTTGACCTTTAATTAACACTTCCCTTAATTGATCAGGATTGTTTTTCTTATTCCATTCTGAAAAAATCTCATCAATTTGATCATATCCATAACCACAACTTCTTAAAAAATTCATTAAAGCAAACATAAATCTTTTTTTACCATCTTTTAAACCTTGTAAACCAATTTTAATACAAGGAGGAAATAAATCCATTGGAATAGCTTGCTCAGGAATATCAACTTCCTCATACAACTTTTTCAAATCTGAGTCTGTTTTCCCGTCGACAGATGTCATTGCTTTGAAATCCAAAGCTTGTATTAATAATTCTCTTCCTTCACCTTCATCAACATTATTCCCATCTAAAAAAACAAACTCACCAACAACCAAATTTTCAGGATCTGCCATTTTTTTATCAAATTCCATAACCTTCTCAGGATCAAAAGGAACACTTGCTAAACCAGATTTCTCATGCAAACTATATGGCATTCTATACAAATGCCTTGGAGCAATAAGTATGGTATCAATATCAACAAAAACAAATGGATTTAACTCATTATTCTTCATCAATTTCTCTTCATCCATTCCAACTTCTTCAGCTACTTGCTTAATTGTTTTACTACTTAAAATTTCATCAATCAATGGTTTTCTAATCATGTCTTCTAAATATGCAGCAACTTTTCTAGCAGCATCAGGAAACAGCAATCTAGTTTCTACACCATTAACTTCTTTTGGAAATGCCTTAAAAGGTACACCAATATGAAAACCTTTATTTCCAGAAAACTTACAACTAATAGATTTAATCCTATGGTGTTTTAATGCTTTAATCAATAAAGAAGTAGTTAGTTTTGAATAATTCCAAAATTTACAATCAATATCTAAAACCAAATCCCATGCTTCCCTTAAATCCTCTACTTCATTCTTTTGCATACTTGGATTTAATTGCAATGGATTTCTCCAATGTTCTTCACTTACATGAAAAGAACTAGCTCCTTGTTTAGCAAACTCAAGCACATCTTGTGGATATTGAATTACATCTGGCCGTTTTCCAAAGCCTTTATCATTAAACTTAACAGCCACTTCTCTATTTGTAGCTGCATTTACAATAGCCTCTTGTATCTCGGGCCTCTTATAGAGCTTTAGAATAGTACTAATATGTAACATATTGTCAAGGAAAGAATAAATATTTATATGGTTTCTCCTAGCCAAAACACATGGAAAACAAGGAAAAACCTAGATTAGCAGTTGATATTATAATCCAATACAAAGAAGGAATTGTAATAATTGAAAGAAAATACAATCCAAAAGGCTTTGCAATTCCTGGTGGTTTTGTAGAATATGGCGAAACAGTAGAACAAGCAGCAATCAGAGAAGCAAAAGAAGAAACAAACTTAGACATAAAACTTGTAAGACAATTTCATACTTATTCTGATCCAAAAAGAGACAAAAGGGGTCACACAATATCAATAGTCTTCATTGCAACTACATCAGGAGACTTAAAAGCAGGCGATGATGCAAAACAAGCACATGTTTTTCCATTAAATAACATCCCAGATCTATGCTTTGACCACAATAAAATAATAGAAGACTTTAAAAACAACAAATATTAACCTCTAAAAATGGCAAAACAAGACAAAGAACAAGAAACAAAAGAAATTCATATTCCATACAAATATTATGCATTTATCACAGGTATTTTTGTTGCAGTATTATTAATTTCTAATACAACAAGTACAAAAATTTTACAATTAGGTCCATTTACATTTGATGGTGGAACTTTATTATTTCCATTAGCATATATTTTTGGAGATATTTTAACAGAAGTTTATGGTTATGCAAAAGCAAGAAGAGTTATTTGGACAGGTTTTATTGCAGCAGCTTTAATGGCAGTCTGTTATTTTGTTATTGGTATGTTACCAGCAGCTGCAGAATGGGGATTCCAAGATTCTTATATGAACATACTTGGAGTTGTACCAAGAATTGTATTAGCTAGTTTAATTGCATACTTTGCAGGAGAATTCTCTAACTCATACATCTTAGCAAAGATGAAAATCTGGACAAAAGGAAAAGCTTTATGGACAAGAACAATTGGTTCAACAATTGTAGGAGAAGGAATTGATACTACCTTATTTTGTTTAATTGCATTCTTGGGCGTATTACCAACAGGATTATTAATTACTGTTATAGTTTCAAATTATGTTTTCAAAACATTAATTGAAATCTGTTTTACTCCAATAACTTATGCAATAGTTGGATATTTAAAGAAAAAAGAACACGAAGATTATTATGATTACAATACAAACTTTAATCCATTTATTCTAAGTGATGATAGTAAGAGAAAATGATAAACCAAGCTAAAACAGTTATATTATTAGCCTTATTAACAGCATTAATGCTTTTTGTAGGTCAAATGCTAGGAGGTTATGGCGGATTAGTTATTGCAATCTTTTTTGTACTTATTTTTAATGGAGTATCTTACTTCTGGTCACACAAAATTGTTTTAATGATGTACAAAGCAAAACAAGTAGATGAACAACATGCTCCAAGATTATACAAACTAGTTAGAGAAGTTGTAAATAAAGCAAATATCCCAATGCCTAAAGTTTACATAATTCCTTCTAACAACAGTAATGCATTTGCTACTGGTAGAAACCCAGAACATGGAATTGTAGCATGCACAAAAGGAATTCTAAACTTATTAGATGATGAAGAACTCAAAGGAGTTATTGCACATGAATGTTCTCATATTAAAAACAGAGACATTCTAATACAAACAATTGCAGGAATGATTGCCGGAGTTATCTCATATGTTGCAATTATGGCAAGATGGGGCGCATTATTCGGTGGCTTTGGAAGAGATAGAGATTCCGGCAATTTAATCCAATTATTAGTCTTAGGAATACTTACACCAATTATTGCAATGCTAATCCAACTAGCGATCTCAAGATCAAGAGAATATTTAGCAGATGAATCAGCAGCTAAAATATTAGGAACCTCTTCTGGCTTAACAAGTGCCTTAGCAAAACTAGGAAGTGATGCAAAACAACACCCTATGCAAATTGGTAACCAATCAACTGCTCATTTATTCATTGTTAATCCTTTCAAAGGAGGTTTCATACTATCTTTATTATCAACCCATCCACCAATGGATAAAAGAATTCAACGTTTAAAAAGCATGAACTTCTAAGTAGAATCCATGCAAAAAATATTAAAATACCCTTCTTTCTTCTGAATTCAATAATTAAGGTGAGGGATAAAATTGAGGCATTTAATAACATTAAAAAACTGGTCAAAAGACGAAATTATTCAAGTTATAAACAAAGCATTGGAAATCAAAAAGAATCCAGAAGCATATTCTACTGTTCTAAAAAATAAGACAATGATAATGCTTTTTCAAAAAACATCTACTAGAACTAGATTAAGTTTTGAAGCAGGTATGACTCAATTTGGAGGACATTCAATATTCTTAGATGCAAGAACAACCCAACTTTCTATTGGTTGTGATTTTAAAGATGAAATAAAAGCAATTATGCGATTTTGCGATATTTTAATGTTTAGAGCAAAAAAAGCAGATGATGTACAAACTGCTGCTCAACAAAACATGGTACCTGTTATTGATGCTTGTAGTGAGAAATATCATCCTTGCCAAGCATTTGGAGATTTATTAACAATGGCAGAACATTCTAATGGTATTGAAAACATAAAAAAAGTTACTTGGTTAGGCATTGAAAATAATGTTTCAAATACATTAATGCTAATTTGCACAAAACTTGGCATAAAAGTAGCAATAGTTGCTCCTGAAGTTAATCAGCCAAGTGTAGATCCTGAATTAAATCAAATGGCAGAATCAACAGGCTTAGTAACAAGAACTCTTGACTTAAAAGAAGCATTAGAAGGAACAGACTATGTTCACACAGACACATGGATGGACATGGAATTCTTCAAAGATGGTAAAGTACTAGATGAATTTAAACAACAATATGAAGAACGAAACTCAAAATTCATGCCATATCAATTAAATGCAAACTTAATCAACACTTATTGTCCAAATGCAAAAATAATGCATTGTATGCCATGTCATATTGATTATGAAATAACTAGAGATGCTGTTGATCATCCCAATTCAATAATCTTTGATCAAGCAGAAAACAGATTACATGGACAAAATGCAATCATACTAAAACTTTTAGGGGTGTTTTAATGAAAAAAATTGCGGCTTTGATAATTGTTTTAAGTCTTCTTGTATTTATTGTTGGTTGTGAAAGTTACGACGTGAAGCAAGGTAGAATCCAAGTAGAAGGTAGTGAAGGTAGTGATAGTGAAAATAGTGAAGACTGCGAAGAAACCTGCACAGTTGAATTAGTTGAAGAACCAACAGAAGAAGAACCTGAGGAAACAATAGATGATGAACATATCTGAAGATATAAAAAACTCAATTATCAACACATTAAAAGTAAATCTAAATTACAAACCAGGAGAAACAGTTGCAATAATTCTCCAACTTTGGGATCCAAAATTTGATCCTTCTTTCAAAATTCTCTTTGACAAATCAGAAGAACTATGCAATGCAATGTATCAAGTTTTCAAAGAAAACAATATTGATGTAAAACTACTTTGTTATAAACCCAAAATTGCAAGAAATGGAGCAGATACTTCTCAACAAGTCTATGATAATATTGGAAATACAGATATTATTTTCATGCCAACTGCTTTTTCTTTATCACACACTGATTTCAGAAAAAAACAAACAGAAAAAGGAAGTAGAGTTGCAAGCATTCCAACATTTACTCTAGAAATGTTTGAAAAAGAAGGACCAATGAATATAGATTACACTGAAATGGAACAAAGAACAAACGAAATTGCTGAGAAAATGAAAAACTGCAAGTTTATTAGAGTAAAAGCAGATGAAACAGACATTATTATTGAAATTGATAATACTACAACACATTCTGCTACAGGTTTATTAAGAGAAAAAGGACAATGGGGTAATCTTCCAGGTGCAGAAGCTTATGCTGTTCCAACACATTTAGGAAGATCACATGGTTACTTCACAGTCCCAGTTAATTGGGGAGGACAGAAGCCACTAAAACACAAAGCCAAATTCTTAATTAAACAAGGAAGGTTTACTGATATAGTCGGAGAAAACATAGAAGCCCAAGAATACATTGACAAAGAACTCAAACCCTTATTTACCCAAGAAAACCACGATATCTTAGCAGAGATCGGCATCGGCACAAATAAAAACATTGACGAAGACTTCTTAAAAAAGTTTGGCTGGTCTATCTTAACAGCAGAAAAGATCCACGGCTCAGCTCATTTTGCCAACGGCAACAGCGCATCAATGGGCGGAAAGAATAATGTTCCAGTACACATTGATTGGGTTGTTCCAAATGTTAAGATTGAGTATTTGCAATAATTATTTAAATTAGGTTTATTTTAATTCTATTATGAAATGGATTATTTCTATTTTAGTAATGAGTAGTTTACTTTTTCTAGTCGGATGTAGTGTTCCAGAGTGTGAATATGAAGAAGATATAGAAATGACAATTAGCGGCGAAATAATTGGTAATGATTCATCATATGTGCACGGAAATACAGGTTCAAGCAGAAAACAATGGGTTATTGTAGAAACAGATCAAAAATGTACATTAAATATCTTAACATATTATTCCAGTGTTTATGGTACGCCTGGCACACAAGAAAGAGAAGATAATCTAAAAGATTTGACTTGTTTAGAACAAACTTCTGGTTTTGTTACAGTAACTGGTTATTATAAATTTGTTGAAACTGCAGATATGAATGAAGGACCAAAACACTACAATTTCATACCTACTCAGTGTCAAGAATTGATATAAATTCATATCTATGTAGATAATGTTTATAAAATACAAGTTGTTTCTTTGGAAAATGTTTATAGATGCCATAGATAGAATAATAGAAGAAGAAATGGTTGCCAGAAACGGTAATAGACAAATATATTCAGTAGTTCTACAAAGAGAAATGGAAACACTTGCAAGAAAAGCAGAAGATCCTTTAACTTATTTTGTTGAAAGGACACTCAAAGATGGAGAATTTCCTTACCACATACCTGATCTTGGTAGAGTTGATCCAAAAACATATTTTCTAACTCCAGGTTCACCTGGAAGAGCAGCAGAGATAGGAAGATCATTTACAAAAGCTTTACAGAGCGAAACCAACGCAAGAGCATTTACATTACATCCTGGTTCAACTAAAAGTTTAGATGGTCAACATAATATCCCAAGTTTAGCTTTAACAACTCACATGGGTGGGCCAACTACTGATATTGCTGTTAGGGAAATAATTGCAAACATGTATGTAAGACACGGGGTAAGAATGGTCACAACAATAAGACCTGGAAGTTCTGGAGCAACAGTTTATGATAATGATGGTGAAGTAATTGAAGCAGGAGATTTATTTTTTGCAGATTATGCTGTATTTGATCCATTATTTCAAAGATATTTGGGTCTTTCTACTGGTTATAAAGCAAACGCTCATCAAGATGTATTGCAGGCAATGGAAAAAGCAGCAGATAGATTAAGAGAAGAAGGAGTAAAAGTTCACAGAGGAGGAACTTATTCTAAATTGTTTTTATCAGAAGGAGAATTTGGTTTAGGTGCAGATGAAATAGCAAGGTATCATGCAAAAGTTAAAGCACTTGTAGCAGCAACAGGATGCATTGCCACTGAGATGGAAGGTGCATTTATTGGAAGAATAGCAGAAGAATGCCAACAACAATACGGAATAAATCATAGACAAGGAACAATGGGTTATTTTGTTGGACAAATTAACGAAGATGGACATGAACAAAGTTTTGTACCTCCAGAAATTACTGTAAAAGGATTAACTAATTTAATGACATTCATCAAATATACTGTTCAAGAATTACATGTAATTGATGCAATGAGGCATCATGCTTCTGACTAAAACTCATACTCTTTATTCAAAGAATCATAAATTTGCTTAGCCTTTTTCTCGCCAATTAATTCAATCTTACGCAATTCTTCCTCAGAAGCATTCACAATATTCTTTATAGACTTAAACTCTTTCAACAATGGCCTAGCAAGTGTAGGTCCTACACCAGGCAAAGAAGAAACAATATATTCTTGCACATCACGCAAACCATTAACTTTCTTATTACTATGCAGACTAAAATCTCTTTTGCCAATTTCCTGCTCTCTTTTTGCTAAAACAGCAATCATTGCAGCTGTATCTTTTGTTGTTTTTGTAAATAATATTGGAATTTGAAAATCAACTGCAATTGTGCTTAATGCACCTCTGATTGCATTTGGATGTATGTTCCTTATACTATAAATATCCTTATTTCCCTCGACAATTATCATTGGTCTTTCAAACGACGTCCGCATTGTTTTAACTTGTTGCAACAATCTACCATCTAATAAACTCTCAATAAAATCATCTTGTGTTTTAAATTCAATTCCACACCTACCACTTACAACATAATCACAACTATCAAGAGCTTCAAGTTGCATAAATGCACCTAAATCAATTAATTCTTTAATAACTCCAGATGCTTTCTCTCTATGATCTGCATAAATCTTAACTTTCTCATCTTCTTTAAAGAATTTAGTTAATGTTACTTCTTTCCTAGGTTCCAAATTAATCTTATTCTTCAAACTTAACAAATTTCTATACATTCTTTTTTCTTTATGATGAGCACTCCATTTATATCCTTCATCTCGTGTGTTTTTTGTCATCAAAATTATAACTTCACCTTTTTCCAACCTACCAGTTCGACCACGTCTCTGAATATGTCTAATTGCAGAAGGTATTGGCTCATAAAAAACAACTAAATCTACTTGTGGAATATCTAAACCTTCTTCACCAACAGAACTTGAAACCAAAACATTAAAATCACCATTCCGAAATTCATCTAAAATAGCAATCTGTTCTTTCTGTGTCATCCCAGAACCTTTTTTCTTAGCCTGCCCAACAAATAATTTTGAGTTTATGTTTGGTATTGTGTTCAATTCTTCAACAATCTTAACTCCAGAATCTCTATATTGTGTAAATACTATTAATTTATAATCATCTCTAAGAGCAATCTTCTCAGAAACAATTTCCTTTAACCGATTCAACTTAGGATGATCAATTTGTTTATCAACCAACCCCCTCGTAACAACTACAGCACTTCTAAAATTCAAATCTCTAACTAAATTTTGCACAGCTTTAACTTTTGTAGTCCTAGCCTGAGACTCAAGTTGATCAAAATACTTTTGCAATGGAATAATACCTTGTGTTTCTGCTAATTCAACTGCATGTTGTACTTTCATTGCTCCTGCTGCTAATGATAATGACTTCAAAACATTAAAATCCTTATTGCCTCGAGCAATCTCTCCTTGTAATTGTCCTTGTAATTTCAAAATATCTGTTTTACTCTCAGTAATTCCATTTGGAGTATAACCATATTTACTAATTTCATTTAAAGTATCTCTAAAACATTTTTGCAAATAATTCCTGACCTTAACAAGCTCAGAAGGCAATTCAACTTTAACCCAAGAAACATCAACTTCTTGCACATAAGGTTTAACATCAGGATCTTCATCTGTTCTAATTTCAATCTCTTCTATAATTAAATTCTCAATAATCTCATTCATTTTTTCTAATTCACTTCCAGGAGAAGCAGTTAAACCTAATATTCTAGGATACTTAGCAATTTTCTCATATTGTTTTGCTAACCAAACATAACTATAATCACCAACAGCTCTATGTGCTTCATCAAATACAATTAAACTAACTTCTTTCAAAGAAATTCTATTGCTTATTACATCATTTTCCAAACCCTGTGGAGTTGAAATAATAACCTTTGCCTGTTTAAACATCTCAGCCCTTTTCTCTGGCTTTATTGTTCCTGTAAACAACACAACTTCTTCCTCAGGAATATCTAAATACTTTTTCATTGTATTAAGATGTTGCTCAACCAACGGTTTAGTGGGCGCTAATATCATAACTTTAGATGTAGGATACTGTTGTAATCTTTGGCCAGATAACATTAAAGCTATAGAAGTCTTACCTAATCCTGTTGGAAGTACAACTAATGCATTTTTCTGTACAGCAGTTGCAAAGATAGTTTCTTGGTAAATCCGGGGCTTAAAACCTTTTAGCATTAAATCTAGAAATTAAACTTTCTTTAAATAATTAACCCTCTCCTCGTAACCTCTTTATCCATGAATCCAAATTATGACCAATAATTACTCCTAACAACATACTAATAATTATACCTTTTATTGTTCCATATCTTGAACCCATAAATATTCCAAGAATAAAACCAACTAACATAAAATAGAATCTATATTGGTGTTTATATTTTCTTTTTAATATCATCCTTCCAATCAACACACCAACTAAAAATAATACAATATAAGTTAAAACTTTACTTCCTGCAGCTAAACCAACAAAGAAACCTAACACTAATAATAAGAATGCAACATACTCAACCCACAAATCCAAAAAATTCCAATTTCCTTTCTTATTCATATTTTCTCACCATTTTATACTGGTGCCTGTACAACTCTCTCTATAAAGAACCATACAAGTAACCATGTTACTCCACCTAAAACAATTGCCCAAACTAATGAATACATTCCTATTACAAATAATATAATATAACCAACTAATGTTCCAAAAAAGAATGCATACAATAATCTTGTTGCCATTAACATCCACAAACCATCAAAATTAGGTAAAGGCAACATAGAAAATACTGCATAATAAAGATTAATGAAAGTCATTTGATGGAAAAACCCTGGCATAATACCATTTAATGCTAATGTCTCCCAAAAAGTTGCCATTATTAGATTTGCCATTGGACCTGTTGCAGCAACAGTACCAGCTGTAAGTAAATTAAGTCCATATCTAAAATGACCCAAACGCTGAATAACCATATGAGTAAATATTGCACCACCTGGCAAAATAATATACAATTTTCCTTGAGATAAAAAAGTAACAATTAATGTAATATAAATTCCCATTGTCCACATTTTATACTCTGCAGTATAACCTGTTCTAAGGGCTGCAATTTTCTGAGCAGAAACATGCACAAAAAAAGCAAGACCAACCATAAACAATATTTTTAAGAAATTTAATAACCAATGTATTAATTGAAATGCATCACTTTTATCATTATAAGCAAAGGCAAATGTAACAACAAGAATCGAAATCACTAAATCTCTGGTTTCAGTCCTAGAAAACCTATAGAAATCTCTAATCCTATACTTCATCTCTGCTAAACTAACCATAAGAATTCTTTAGGGAGAGTACTTTTTAAAATTTATGCTTTCTTAGCCACTACTACTGATTTCTTCAAATAATCTTCATGACCTGCTCCAACAACAGCTAATACATCTTTTTCAGGGTTTTTCTCAATAATCAACCTCAAAACCCTTGTCATATACACATTTCTCTCATGGACCAACACCTTATAGATATTTGGATATCTTACTTTAACTCGCATAATCAACTTTTTTATTAATTCATTTGGAGGAACCTTTCTCAAATCTAGGTGTTTAATACCTAATTTCTCCATTTCTCTCTTTCTAAAGAAAATGGCTCTAAATATATCTACAATAAAATGCCATCCTTCTCTCCAACTCAAATATTTAGAAAACCTTTGTAATGTTATATCAATATCTTGGTCTATTAATGCCAATTGTAAATTATGTCTCTTTGCAAGCGCAATAGCAGTCATCATATCCTGACCAGGCTTTGCACCTATTAAATCTGCTAATTTCTTAGTCCCCCAAGCAGCTAATAATACAAATAAATAACCTTTTACACCTATTCTTCTAATATTATACATACTCTTGCCTTTCTTATTCTTTTCACCAAGTTTTTTAGCAAGCAAAGCAATAAATCGCTTTTTATCTAACTCAACAGCGACAATATCTGGCTTATTTTCATCTATAAACTTCTTAATCTCTCTTACACTCTCAGCAGCTATGTGAGATGTACCAATTATTGTAAATTTTCCCATACTGGTATAGAAAACTTTAAATAGTTAAAAATATTTGCTATTCTCATACATTAACTATTTTAGAATAGGTAATAAGGAGGGGATGTTTATGCTTAAAATGAAAAGTATTACAGAAACATATGAAATGAAGGTATTCACAGACGCAGGCGAGTATTTCGGCGATGTTGAAGAATCAATTCTTACTAATAACAAAGTATTTGGATGGAGAGTGAGATCTACCAGAAATTCATTCTTAAACAAAATCTTAGGTACTGCAAAAGGAGTTATTGTTCCACACCAACTTGTTAAAAGTATTGGAGACATTATGATTATCAGCAAATCAGCTGTTCCATCATATAATCCAGAACAAGAAGAAGGAACAGAACAACCAGCACCTGCTGAATAAATTATTTTCTATTTCTTATTTATTTTTATCTCTTAATTATTAATTTATTATTAGAAACAGAAACAAAATTTACTCTTTATTTTCACTTAACTCAATAATTGCAGCAGCCAAGTCACCATCATGTTTCTCAATTGTCTCTCGAGCTTTCTCCTCAGAAACATTTGTCTGATCCATAACAGTTTTCACATCATCTTCATTAATTTCAGGTTTTGTTTCAAGACTTCTTTCAACTGCTTCTCCTGTAATTTGCCAAGTGTTTTGCCCACCCATCTTAACTTTTGCAACACCAGGATTTTGAATAACTAATTCTTTATCAGGGCACTTTATTATTACTTCTGTTGCTTCAATATCTTGTTGTTGAATACCCATTCGCTTCATAGCTTGCTTCATCATCCGCGGGTTCATTCCTGGCATCATTTTAAAGACCTAAGAATCTAAATCCTTGCAAATGCAAGATTACTTCAATTATAATTATAATAATTACTAGAATTATGATCATTCCTGGCTTAAACTCAATTTTACTCTTATATTCATCAAAATATCTTACTAAGCCACCTGTACCAGAAGGCATGTTTACTTTACTGTTTCTTGCCATGATTTATCAGAATAATTAGATATTTATAAAGGTTTAGAAAAAAAGTGTGTAGAGAAGCGTAAGCCACCTTCTGTATGACCCAAATTCCTAACTTGTAGGAACGATAGCCATTCTTGCATTCAACTAAGCACCAATACTGGCTTGCACAAGCCTGGACTCACCGTTTCATCCTTTCTTGTCAAGATAGTCAAGAGGTACTCACTTTTGTCTCCAAAAGCTTCGCCATTATCATCCCCATGACAAGTGGTTTCGTTTCTGAGTGGTTGCCTTGGATTTCTCCAACTCTCTTTCAAAAGAGGCCTTTTATAGTGGGTGGACTTTCCTCAGTGCAATACTAGACTACACCGTTAGCAAGTACTTCCCTACACAAAGAAGAATGAAGTAAGAAGGAGTATATAAGCTTATCTCTATTTCCGCTTATAGAACACATTTCTAAGTAATTTAGTATCTTCTCTTAATAACTTAGTCTCTTCTACATGCTCTTTAATAATCACAGCTAATTCTTGTTTAACATCTTCAAGTAAAGCTGCTATAACAATCATAATAATAAGACACAACCATAAGAATATTGCAATCAACATATCCCAACCAAAATAACCAGTATTTCTATACATGCATGAGATAAAGAAAAACCCAGCTATGGCTATTGCCAAACCTGCAAAAAGTAAGAATATCTCAAATACATTAATACCTCTCTTTCCCATAGAATCAATTCTTACCAATATTCTTTATAAATGTTATGCTAAAACTAAAAACCACATCTTTTTCTTTCCTTGCATTACTTTAATCTCTTTTTTAATAGAAAATCCTTCAACACATTTCTTAATAAAATTAACTTTCTCACAAACTAAACCAATTCTTCCACCATCACCTAAAACAAACTTAGCTTGGTGAAATAATTCTTTAACTAATTTACTAGCATCTTTCTCAGCAAAAGTCTTAGAGGGCTCTGGACATTTTGTTAATATCACACCAATTTCATTTTCATCAAACTTTGTATCTAACCAATCAACATCAACTCTAGAAAAATTAATCAATTTCTCAACACCAGCAATCTTTGCATTCTTTTTAGCAGAAGAAACATTTCTCATTAATGAATCATAGCCATAAATTTCACACTTATCTTTACTAACATCGTCAAATTCACATAAATCAATATCCAAAAACTTTCTAAACAAGAACTTTTCCTTATTAAAATAATGAACAGACTTACCACTACTCATCAAACTAGCTTCAATCATCAATGTACCATTTGTACAAAAAGGATCAACTATTTTCTCACCGTCATAACTCAAATAATAAAGAAGTGAACTAGCTATTGCACCATTAAAATCAGTAGAATGTGTAAAAACCTTATATTCTCTTTTACTTAAATCAAATCCACAAAAATCCAATCCAATGTAACACATATTTTCATAAATATAAACAAATATTTCTCTATCAACACCACTCATCTTAACATTAGCTTTAATATTCTTCAAAATAACAGAACCAACAAATGCTTCTACATCTTTGCTTTGAAATCCATGTTCACCAACTCTTTTACATCTAACCTTAAAAGATTTACCTTCAAAATCTTTATAATCCTTAACATCTAAATTCTTTTCAATTTCCTTCTCAACCTTACTAAAATCCTCAGAAATAGGAAAACTACTAAATAATCCAATAACTCTTTGCAAAGTCTGAGCCTTATAACACAATTTAGCAATATCTTCCTTAGAAGCATCAAACCTAACTATACTATCATCTATTTTAGCACTTTTGCCAATAATCTTCTTTATTTCCATAGATGCAGCTTCTTCTGTACCTGGAAATACTACTGCTAACGCTTTCATAAAATAAAAGAAAAAGTAATAATATAAAAAACTATTTTATCTTTTCCAAGATGGATTTACATCTTTTTTAGTTCTTTTTGTTTTTGTAGATCTTTGTTTAATCTTAGATCCAAAGTCTGTTGCAGATTTCATTCTTGGTGATGAATATCTCTTGCTATTTGCAGTACTTGCTCTATTTGCACTTCCTTTTCTAACTGTTCCCATTTTATTACACCTCTGTAATTTTTATTAACGATATCCTCTACCATCTCTCTTCTTTTCAGTCGAGATATGATCATCATAAGTACTCTTTGTTTTACCTTTTCTAACTACTCCACCTAGTCTTTTTCTAGATCTTCCTGACCTATCAACAACATTCCTTTTTTTCGGTTTACTTAGTTTAAAACTTGGCATTTAGAGCACCTCTGTCAATTACATAGTTACTCCTTTCTTATAGATATAAAAACTTTTTGCTTTTTACAGAAAATAAACTAAAGAATTAATGTAGTGTGTAATGCATTGCAGGCTTATCTCGCATTTTATGTAAACCAAGATCAGTATATGGTCTACCTAAATGAGGACTACTTGGCAATAAATCCCCAGCTTTAATCATATCACTTCTTCTTTGAGGCTTATAGCTTCTATCACTCATGTCAGTAAACCCACCTGTCATTCCTTCTGTTGCACCATGATGTTTTCTCAATAAATGAGAAGTTGTAATTTGATCTAATGCTTTAAACTCTTTCAAATTCTCTGCAATTACACCTGTATGTCCACCAGCACCATCAAAGTGATTAGTTTCAACATAAACAGTGTTTTGCCATGCATATCTAGATATTGCACTATGTGCAGGAACAAGAGCATCACATTGTCCAGCCATAATAGTGTGGGGAATCCCAGCAGCGCTAGGACTATTCATTCTTAGAGAATTCTCTCTACCAACTCTAGTCCTAGCACTGTCTATATCAGGAATTCCACCTGGGAATAATAGATGAGCGTAAGTTTTGTTAGGCTTACCAAGACCATTTGTACTTGGTGAAGCTGCAATAGCACTTTGAGTATATAATTTAGCACTTGGATGATTTCCAATATAATTTAATACATTATTTCCACCTGTACTATGACCATACAAGTTAACTCTTCTCATTGTAGTTTCTTGAATAGATTTAGTTAAATGTTGTAATTCAAAAGCAACTGCTCTTGAATCAAGAGTATAATCAAAAGTAGGTGCAATAACTTTATATCCAGCACCTTCTGCTTCTTTAATATATCTTCTAAAAGCTCCACCATTTTGATAAAAACCATGTAAAAGTACAAGAACATTATCTCCTTCTTCTAATCCAGCCAATGTTTTTTTATTATGCCTATCAACTAAAAACTTTCCAGCAGTAATATCAAATGCATTTTGTGGACCTATTTGAGTAAGCATTCTAAATAAATTATTAAATTTCGCCATAAAACCAGGTGCTTTCATACCTTCTGCATAAACCATATTAGCTAAATACATTTTTTCATGAGCAGTTATAGATTGATCACTATCATAAGCAGCATTAGCTTGTTTAAAAGCATATATTTTATCTGCAATTGTTGCAGGTACAACATTATGAATCTCATTTAAAGTTGCATGATCAACCCAACCAGTATAATTAGCCCAGTTTGGTCCAAAGAATTCTTTAAGTTTTGCTTCTGTAGCTTTTTTTATTTCTCTTTTTTGTTTTTTTGCATCAGCTTGTTCAGCTTCTGTACCATGTTTTATTAAATATTCTAATCCACCATCTTCTTTTGCTTTTTTCTCTCTAAAAACTTGAGGAGTACCATTTTTTTCATAATCTCCTTTTCTAGCTTTGTTATACTGTGTCTTTGAAGTATATCTTTCAATTGCCCCAGTTTTAGTATTTTTAACATAAACAGTACTATCTTTAATATATGCTACAACAACACCTTCTTTAGATAGTTTATAGGGATGACCATTACTATTATGTCCATTAGAATGATTAGCTTTACGTCTACGTCTCCTACTAGTAAAACCATATTTAGGATGAGATCCATAACTACTTTTAGGAGCTCTACTTGAACTAGGTACCTTACTACCTGCTCGTCTACCTCTACTTTTTGCTTTAGCCATCTATTATCCCCCAAATGATAAAAATTTTAATTATTCCCTAGTACTAACTTATGAATGAACTACTATTTAAACCTTTCGTTTTTTTAACCACTAAGAAGTGATTAATTAACATAAAAATAGAATATATCCCTACAAATCAACATAAAACCTTACAAATCTTATCTAAGAACTCATCAATTTCCAACAACTCAACACCTTCTGCCACAGCAATATCTTGTTGTTTTGCATTATTGCTTCCCCAAGTAGCCATAAAACACTTCACACCTGTTTCCTTGGCCTTTAAAACCACTGGCAAGCGATCATCTACAAAGCATATATCGTCACTAGAAAGCTTATATTCTTGCATTAGTTTTTCCATATGCACTTTCTTATTTAAGCCATATTCTTTATCTAGAATTTCCATTGGCCCAACTCCAAAATGCCTTAAAAGCAGTTCAACACTCTTTTTATCTTTAGCAGTAGCCACAACATGCTTAATCTCCTTAGGCAAATCAACTAATTTATCAGTAATTTCCTTAAAAACAGTATGTAAATTCATCCATTTCTTTAAATCCTTAGACCTCAATTCTTCTCTTAACTCATAGAACAATTTCCCAGCTTTTTTCAATTCCTCATCATCACACTTATCCATAACATCATTAATATCTTCCTCATTCTCAACTTTTTCTCCAAGAACAATAGCATGCATTATCACATAATGAAAATGTCCACCTTGTCCAAAACAATAAAGTCTTCTATATTCATCATAATATTTCTCAAGCCCAGGATAGTTCTCAAAAGCATCAAAATCCAATTTTTCCTCAGAAAAAAACATATTTCCACTAATTAATTGATAAGTATTCACTGCATTCAAAAATACTTCTCTCAAGCTATCAATCAAAACACCATCAAAATCCAAAGCTAAAATTTTCATAAAATTAAGAAATAATCATACTATATAACTTTTATCAAAGGTGCTGTCTAATTATTGGCTTTTTCCTTAAAATAATTGCAGCTATAATAATACAAATCCCTATAATGATCGCTGGAATAATATAACTATGTTTAGTAATTGTAGGATAATCATGACATTTGTAATCACTTCCACAGTATCTCTCATCTCCACATTCTTTATCAGAACTACATTCTCTTGTAGCCAAATCTACAATAAACCAGAATATAATAAGTAATGCAATTACTCCTACAATCATTGCGAAAATAGCTCCTTTCTTATTCATTTTTACCCCAAAAACAGAGAAATGCAATAGAGTATATAAACCTTACTTCTTATACTATATAAAGAACAATACTATGTATTTTCACTCTTGTGTTAATGTAGTAAAGTAATTACTAATTATGTTTTGATAAGCTTCATAATCTTCTGCAGTATCAGAATAAGTATCTGATGTAGTTTCTTCAACTACAACATCTTGTGGAAATAAAGTAGGCGGTCCTTCATCCTCATCAGAAATGATCATTGCTTCTGTTGGAATAGGTTCCAGAAATATCTCTTCTTCATCTTCACCTAGTTCTGCTAATGACATATCTCCAAAAATCTCTTCAGGGCCACTAAATGCAGCACCAATTTTATCACTTGCTTCGCCTTCTCCTTGTTTAAAATTCTCAGCATCAGTGCCATCCTGTTTTATTCCAAATGATTCTTGCATTCTTTGAATATCATCAAAAATATTTGGCACTCTATTTATTTTTGTTATATCTAACTCCACATCAATAAACTCAACATTCAAAAAACCAAGCACAATAATAATCATACTTAAAATAAATGCAGCACCAATTTTTCTTCCTGTCTTTTTCATATCCATGAAATAACTTATTTTTACTTTTTTCATATCTTTAAGCACTTTTTTATCTAAAATATCTTCTAATTCAGTCCTTACATCTAAATTATCTGCTGCTGTACGCAACTCTTCTTTTAACTCAGGTACTCTTTCTTCAACAGAAACTAAACTAATTAAATGGATCTTTTTATACAAAACATAAACCAAAAAACAAAATCCACCAAAAACAATCACCCATTGAGAAATAGGAAGAAAAATAAGCATAAAATAACAAATTAATACAACAAGAATAAAATCAAGCATCGCATCGAATATAGCTATTTGTAATAAAACAATTTTTATTTCTTCTATTGCTTTTCTTACTTTTATCAATTATTATCCACCACATGCATCTAGTTGATCTTCAAGAGAACTTAATCTACTTTTACAAACACTATATTGGTTACTGTACCAATTAACTTGACTTTGCAATTCACTAACTTGAGCATTTAATTGAGTATTAAGAGCAACCTCAGCATCTAATTCTGCTTCTGTCTCAGCTAAATCAACTTCTAAACCTTCTTTCAATGTAGTCATACTGTCCAAATCAACTTCTAGTTGTTCTTTATCTGCACGTACAGAAACATATTGTTCACTTAATTCTTCTTCTCTTGCTTCTCTAACTTCTAACTCAGATGCAGTTGCATTTAATTCACCTATACTCGCATTTAATTCTCCACTCAAGCTTTCAATAGCTTCAACTTTTGAATCATATTTCTCTCCAATATTCTGAAATAAAGAATTGTAAAGTAAAGTTATAAGAAATAATAACAATACACAAAAACCAAGAAAATAAACCAAACGCATATTAAAATTTCTATCAATAAAACTCTTTGGACTTCTTCCAGACTCAGGTTTACTAACATTTTTGTCCTTACTAACACCAATCTTTTCCATAGACCAAGCTTTAGCTTCACCAATTGTTGTTGGTAATAAACTATCATTTGCATATCTTTTTCTTTTTACACCCCTACCAACTTTCACACCTTTTCTCATTCTCCTATTTACTCTTTTCTTTCCAATAATCTTCTTTCGCACAACTTTTCTTAATTTCTTTTTCGCCATTGTATACTTAAAGTAATTAATTACTTTTGTATATACAAAAGTGTAAAATAATGTCCTATTATTTAACACTTTTAGTATATTTTTAGTATTCTCCTTGCACAAATTTCAATAACATAGATTATCAATGCCAAAGCAGCAAAATAATAAGCTATTGAATTTCTCTTTAATATATCTTTTTTAGCCCTGGCAACCAATTCTTCTTTTAAATCTTCTAGTTCTTCAACTTTAAATAATTTTCCAGCAGTATTCTCAACAGCTGTAGAAACCCTATTACTAACTCCTAATTTTGCATACTCTTCAGGATAATTAACAGCAAAACCACTATCTAATATACTATAAATGCCTTCTTTTTCTGGAATAACTATTGCTTCATAAGTGTCTTCTTTTGTTTTCTCAAATTCTAATCCAGGAACCTCAGGTATCTCATCAGCCTCAATAACAATAAAAGCAGCCTCTCCTAAAAAGACATCTTCAACTTCAATATATCCTTCTTGTTTTCTTGTTGGATTTCCAATTGCCCAATTAACTGTTCTAGTTAATAATTCAGAATTCTCTCCTTGATAAATTCCTGGAGAATACATTCTTCCATTATCGCCTGCAAAAGCAGCTACTCTACCTAAACCATACCTTCCTACAACAAGAACAGGACTACCTGTATTTGAAGTAACAAGTAACCTACCTGAATCTTTTTGTGTAAATGAATTCTTATACACTAATCCAGCATCAATCTCAAGATCTTTTGTTATAAAGTGATTTTGATCTAAAACTTTTATTCCTGCTTCATCACCTTCGAACTCTTCAGGTGGCCCAAAGATTATTTCTATATTACTACTTTGATCAGCTGGGAAATAAATCCCGCCCCCAATACTTGCCAATGATCCAAGTAATTTTTCATATGAATGATCTCCTACACCAACTGTAAATATTTTAATTCCTTTTGAACTAGCTCTTCTGGCCATTTTCTCAGCTTCACTTGGAGATTGTGTAACACCATCAGAAATCAAAATAATATTTTTATTACCTTTTTTATATTCCAACATTGTAATTGCTCTTTCAATTGCCCCTTCAACAGAAGTTCCTCCACCAAATTGTAAACTAGCAATTGTATTAGCTACATCAACTTGTTCTTTTAATGGTCTAATACCATATAAACTATAAGGAGTAGAGTGAAATGCAATTATTCCAACATTATGTTCAAGACTTAAATCATTTATTATATCTATGGCAAGAGCTTTTTCAATATCTACTGTTGCAATACCATTAACAGAAGTTCCAGTACTACCAGAAATATCTATTAGCACAACAATATTCATGTCACCTTCTTCTTTCTCAGGTTCAGAAATATAAACTGGCAGAATTGTTTCAAACATTGACTCTTCATATCCTCCTGTATTAAATGCATTTTCTCCTCCAACAACAAATAATCCATTACCTTCTCCAACAAACTCAGAAAGTTTTTGAGTCTTACTATCCATAGAATTTGCATCTTGATTATCTATAATAACTGCATAATAATCATCCAAACTACCTAAACTAGAGTCAACTTTAACATCATAATAAATATTCAATAAATCATAAAGAGGAGAATTACTTTCACCAACTAACAACACTTCTGGCTTACTTATTGCATGAACAACTTTGTAAAACTTATTATTTTCTTCAAAAAAATCCTCACCAACTATCTCAGCCTCAATAATATGCATTCCTAAACCAAGAGAAGTACCAAATGAATAATTCCCATTTATTTCACCATTAAATAATTCTTCTCCATCAATACTTACCTTTACATTACCACTTTTATCTACAGAAGTGCTTTTCACTTTAACTGTAAAACTAGATTCAACATTATCAAGAACTTTTTCATATCCTTCAATCAAAATCCATGAGTCATCATTGTTTTGATCAAGTTCAATTGCATAAAGTGATGCATTGATACCAATTGCTTGTACAACAATGTCTCCTAATGAAGCACCTTCTGTTACTTGTCCATCAGTATAAAGAATGACATTCATATTTGGTTCTAAAACTTCTAAAATTTTATTTCCTAATGCAGTGCTATTTTCAGTCTCAAGATAAACTGTCTTTAATTCAACACCTTTTTCTCCAGTAAAATATGAAATAACTCTATTTATTTTATTCTCTGAATATAAATCCATAGAAGCACTTTGATCTACAAGAACAGTAACTCCGGGTTCAAACTCAATTGTTTCTCTGTCGACGACAAAAGGAGTAGCCAATGCAATAAATAAAAAGAAAATTATGAGTGCTCTAGAGATAAAAAATAATTCTTTTTCTTTTTTAGGTGTATCAGTATAACCAATATGACTTTTCATAATTACATAATAAACCAATAAAATCAAAGGTAATAACCATAGAAATAAATAAGGCTCTTCTAAATGTGCAATCATCGAAACAATCTCATCATACATTTAGAGATCACCTCTTTTTTTTACATACCAAACTTCATATAAAAATAACAAGAAAGCCATTGCCAACAACCATCTTTCTAATTCTAATTCAACATCTTGTTTTATTTTCACAAATTCAAATTCTTCACTATCTACTCCAATCTCTTCAATATAAGGAGATGATTCTCTAGAATCTAAAACACTCACACCAAAAACATCTTCTTCAATATCATAAAACCCAACTTTATCAAGAACATCACTACTTATGACCAAAGAAGCAGCTTTTTTATTTAATTCTGCACTAGTTTTTTGTTCTGTTACAAAACTTATCAAATTATAAAGGAAAATTGGATATTGCGGATCATAATGAAAATCATTATGCTCTTCTTCTATACCAATATAAACTAAATACCCTTCCTCTTTTTTCTGATAAGTAATCAAGGGGTATTTCTCCTCACTTAAACCACTAATTAAAGCAGACGCAATTACAATAGACTCCCCAGAAGCTTCGCAAGCAAAAAACTCCTCAACATTACCAAATTCAATATCTTTACTTAAAGACAACATTTGCTCATTAATTACTTGCCCAAAATTCTTTCTTTCAATAAACTCAACACCAACTAATCCTTTATAATCAATTGCATCACTATCTTTTTGAGAAAATACAATTACACTTGCACCTTTCTCTACTTTTTCCAGGATATCTTCAAAAGTTCCAGAAATTATCTGGTCAGATTCAATATCTTCAATAACATAAATATCAAAATCATTTTGTGATACAACAGGTGGTCTAGAAACCTCTAAAGATAAACCTTCTTGAGCCAATAATCCTGCTTGAATAAATGAAGAAACATTATTTGAAATCAATAAAACATCAATATCTTTTTGTTTTGGCAAACTAACATATGCTTTATTATCAAGAGTAAAATCATCATTCACATCAATCTCTATTTCTTTATTCCCAGAATCTAGATAAAATGTAACAGATTCAGTATATCCTTCTGGAACATTAAGGGTTTTTACTTGATCATCAATCTCAACTTCTACTTCTTCTACATCAACATTGTAATTTTTTACATAAACAGTAACCTTTGACCCTTCAAGATTCATAGAAACAATACCAATATTCTTTTTATCTTCTCCTACTTGGAGTAATTCAACCATATTTCCTTTTGATCTTAATAAATTCTTAGCAATTTCAACATCTGCTCCATTATTTTCATTAAAATCACTAAAAACAATAACTCTTCCATTCTGATTATGCAAAACCCTATCTGCTAATAAGATTGCATCACCAATATTTGTTGTTGTAGCTCTTGGTTCTAATCTATCTAACAAAACTTCTGCTTCTCTTTTAGTACCTCTTTCTAAAACAATCTCTGGAATATCTTTAGCTAGAATTATGGTTGTTTCTTTTCCTAAATATTCTTTAGCCATTTCAACACTTTTTCCAAACCTAGTTCCAAATCCTTCATTGTATTGCGAACTTGCAGATCCATCAATAACTAAAACCATATTCTTAGAAAGAACATCTGCTTTGTAATTAACAATAGGTTGTGCCAAAGAAAACGCAATCAAAATAATAATCAACAACTGCAAAAGAAACAAAGGATCATGAATAAATTTCTTGAAAAATGCTGCAGGTCTTAATTGCTTCTTTTTCCGCATCAAAAACATCAAACTTGGGATTGTTTTATCAACATCCCTTGGTTTAATCAAATAAGCTACCACTAGAGGAATTACACATAATAACCCCAATAATCCCCAAATATTCCCAAAAATAACACTCATTGATAATTCTTTGTTAACTATATATAAATAGCTTTATTACCACTTCAGTGGAGAAAAGAGAAATTTACAACTTCCTTACAAAACTAATAAACCCAGAATGTCCAATTCTTTGCGAAGTCTTTGGCCTTATTTTCCTGCCAACAAATTCCCATTCTCTTTCGCCAATCTCAACAGTTTTCAAATAAACCAACCCATCAATTTTACTAACACCTTCAACAAAATCACTAACTTGAGGAATTGTTGGTGAATAACTAACTAAAAAACCTCCAGGAACTAAACAATCAACATGTTCTAAAACTTTCCAAGGCTCTGGAACATCTAACATAATCATATTTATTTTCTTCTCAGGAATAGAATTATAAATATCATGTTTCTTAACTTTTACATTTTTCAAACCAAGTAAAGAAATATTCTTCTTAACAATATTAATATGGTCTTCTCGAATATCATAAGTAAACACTTTACCTTTTGGAATTAAATGACCTAAAAAACAAGATATTGCACCTGAACCAGACCCAGCATCAACAATTCTCCAAGAACTATCAAGACCAACTTCTGAAATAATAAATCCAATATCTTTCAAAGGAATAATTTGTGCACTTCTTTTAATTCTTTCATAAACATCTTTAAAACTCGCATCAAGAACAGTCATTTTTTTACCTTTATTTGTTTCCAATACAGCTCCACTCTTAGCCTTATCAATTTCTTTCTTTGTAACAAAACCAAACTGCGTATGCAAATCATGATCTTTGTAAACAAACTTCTTTCCTTCTCTACTCATCAATATCTTCATTTTTTCTCACTCACATAAACTCTATATCCACCTTTTTTTGCAATGTCACGAACATTTCCAAAGATTTCTTCCATTTTTTTCTCGAAACTCTTCCCTCCTTTGTTATGTCTTGCAACAACCTGTAATAATCCACCTTTCTTTAAATACTTTTCAGATTTTGAAATCATTTCCAAACATAAATCTTTCCCAGCATGTTGTGGAGGATTAAACAATATTGTATCAAACAAACCATCAACTTTCTCATACATGTCTCCCCTAACAACTTTAACTTCAACATTATTTTTCTTAGCATTTTTCTTAGAAATATATACAGCTCGTTTATTTACATCAGTTAAAACAACTTCACAATCAAAAACCTTAGCAATAACAATCCCAACAGCACCATAACCACAACCCAAATCTAAAACCCTATGTCCATCTTCAATAATACATTTCTCAATCAAAAGAAAAGATCCCTTATCAACCCTTCCGACACTAAAAACACCAGAAACAGTATCAAATTTAAACTCACGTCCACGCAATAAGATCTCAATACTATTAATTCTAAAAACACTTTCTTGTTTTTCACTAAAATAATGTTCGTTTTTCATTTATTCCATAATATTATACAAGTGTAACAACAACCTATCAGCTGCTCTAACAACTTCCATTCCACTACCTTGTATAATTAAACAATTGTCTTCTAATTTAACCAATGTTGGTTCTTCATCATTAAAGAAAATAACAGGATTATCTGTATTATTACAAGTAATTATATCAATACCAACACAAGCCGCAACTTCATCAGTTGTACATGCAGGTACAAAACCAAGATTAAATGTCTTAACTAAATTCTGTGTTAATTCACCATTTGCTAAAGCAATGTATTGTAATTCTTCAAGTGTCGGATCAAATGTTACATAAACCACGAATGGATTATCAGAGATTGTATTATTAGCAGCTAACTCTAAAAAACTACCTAACTCACCTTCTAATGGAATATCTTCTAATTCATTTGGTCCATAATGCATTGGCACATTATAAAAATTTCCACTAAATATATTTCTAACTTGAGAATACCATAAACCATCTACAAATACAAAACTTGCTCCATTATAAACATAACCAACATCATCATTTAATTTCCCTTCTAAATTATCTTGATGCAATTCATTTATTGTTTTAACTTCTTCAGTAAAAAACTTAGGAATCAATATTATCCCAATAATAATTAACAATACAACTCCAATCAATAAATAAAATTGCTTTGTTTGTTTCTCAATCATTCTATCACTTCAAATAAATCAAATAATAATCTATCTCTTACATAAAATAAATCTCTTGAATCTTTAGCACTTAATACAATGCATCCACCTTCTCTATAAATACCTACATCTTCCCTAGTTTCCATTAAAATAGTTGTCATTGTTGCATTTTCACAATTATAAACAGGCAAACTTGAATATGTTTCATCATATTCACTAACTCCAAAAAACATATTCTTTCCAAGCAAAGGAAATTCATCTTCTGCAAAACTTCTTCGCAATACTTCTATTACTTCGATATTTTCATCTTTTGGATTAAATAAAAAATACAAGCGATCACTAAACTTCAACTCTTCTGAAATATCCTCTGCTATCTCTATGCCACTTATTTGATCTGGTAAAGAAAAGAAATACACTTTCTCATCATTTATTTCAGTAGAATACATACCATTGCCTTCCATTGTAAACTTATAATCACCATATTTACCTGCATCATTACTAGAACCTTCCCATAAAGCTAATAAACTAGAAACCATAATAAGTACAATAAATAAACTAACTATATTCTTCTTATTCCACCAACTTTCTTTCTTATTTCTATTATATGGTTTTGCCATAAGTCTTAGATCTATCTCTAGTTTTAAAAGTTTTTCATAACTTGACTATAAAACACATGGAAAGCATTTATATATAACCTTATCTAGGAATTATGTATGAAAAACCTTATCAAACTAAATAAAGTCTGGAAAACCTATGAAATGGGCCATATACAAGTCCATGCATTAAGAGGTTTGAACTTAGAAGTAAAAAAAGGCGAATTTCTAGTTGTTATGGGCCCATCAGGCTCTGGCAAAAGCACAGCTGTTAATATGATAGGTTGTTTAGATATTCCTACATCTGGAGAAATATATTTAGAAGGCAAAAACATCTCCCATTTAGGAGAATCAGAACTTGCCCAAATAAGAGGTAGAAAAATTGGATTTGTTTTCCAACAATTTAATCTTATTCCTACATTAACAACACTAGAAAATGTAGCTCTTCCAATGATTTTTCAAGGCAAAACCCAAGAAGAAGCAAGAGAAAGAGCTGCTTACTTACTAGACATGGTTGATTTAGAAGACAGATTACATCATAAACCCACTGAATTATCAGGTGGTCAACAACAAAGGGTAGCTATTGCAAGGGCTTTATCAAATGATCCTGAAATAATTTTAGCAGATGAACCAACAGGAAATTTAGACTCCAAAACAGAGAAAATTATCATAAAATTCCTTGAAAAACTACATAAACAAGGAAAAACTTTAATTATAGTAACACATAATGCAGATATATCACGTTATGCTCATCGTATTGCTTATCTTAAAGATGGTCAAATTATAAAATCAATGAAAAAGAGGTGAAGTAAATGAAAAAGTACACATTATTAACAATTTTAATTATGATCTTGTTAATATCAATAATCTCAATCCAAGCACAAGTTATTGATAATCCACTAATTGAAATAACTTTAGTTGAACAAGATCCAGATCCTGTTGCACCAGGCGATTATACAGACTTAAGATTTAGTATCAAAAATACTGGAAAAAATACTGCAAAGAATGTAGAAATTCGTGCAGAAGTAAGTTACCCTTTTTCTGCTTATGAAGAAGATCCACAAGATTATATCTCATTAGGTGATATTGACATATATGATTCAACTGCAGAAGAAACAAATGAAGTAAGTAAAACAGTTCGTGTTAGGGTTGATAAAGATGCAGTTGCAGGTGCATATACTTTTACACCACAATTTAGAGTTTATAATGTTCCTTCTAATGTTTTCTGGCAAAATGCAGACCATTTTAATATAGAAGTAGAATCTGAAAAAACAATCTTAACAATTACAGATTTTCATACAGTTCCAGAAAGAATTGCTCCAGGTCAACAAGGAACACTTTTTATAACCTTTGAAAACCAAGGTGCACAATATTTAGAAGACATTAAAATAAAATGTGACTTTAGTTCTGTTTCAGAATTTTTCCCAGTGCTTACATCAAATGAACAAACAGTATCAATATTAGATGCAGGCGAAGAAGTTACAGTTAGTTTTACATTATTGGCAGACGCCTCTGCAGACTTAAAAGGATATAAACTTCCAGTAAATGTAACTTATTTAGATGATTCTGGTGATAGTGATACAATAGATAATTATATCTCTATCTTAGTTGATACTCTTCCAGAATATGTATTAAATATAGAAGAAACAACAGTCTACAAAGCAAAACAACCAGGAAAAGTTGTTGTAAGTCTTTCAAATATTGGTGCTTCTGATATAAATTATGCAACACTTTCTCTACTAGAAAATGAAGCATATGAATTAATCTCAACAAATACAGCATATCTTGGAAATCTTGAAAGTGATGACTTTGAAACAGCAGAATACGAAATATATGTTACAGAATACCAAGATGAACTACCATTACAATTAAACTTGCAATACAAAGACAATTTCAACAACAACTATGATGAAACTCTGGCCTTGAATTTAAATCTTTTCACAAGCAGAGAAGCAAAGAAATATGGATTAGTTAGTGGCAGTTCCTATACTACAATTTTCTTCATACTGTTAGTTATAGCTGCAGGTGTTGGTTATTGGTATTACAGAAAAAAGAAAAAGGCAAAAGAAACAAAGACAAAGAAGTCAAAATGATTATTGCCTTCTAACAAATGAACACTCAATATGAATCGAGAATATTTTCGAATAGCTTTGCACAACCTCTTTCATAGAAAGCTGAGGACAATTTTAACAGTCTTAGGAATAGTGATTGGTGTAGCAGCTATTGTTTCTCTTGTTTTAGTTGGTCAAAGTTTAAAAGGTTCTATAGAAGATCAATTTGAACAATTTGGTGCAAACAGAGTCTATGTCATGATGAAAGGCATGAGCTTTGGTGCTTTAGCAGAAGGTCTTACTGATGAAGATGTTGAAATTCTTGAAGACTTTTCTGAATTCAAATATGTTAATGCTTATTTTATGTCTACGACAATAGTTGAGTTTGGTAATGAAGAACAATCAATGACTGTTGTAGGATTTCCTGCAGATGATGCTGAAAAAAGATTTGCAGATATAGATTTTCATGCAGAACAAGGTAGATTTTTTAGAGAAGATGAAAAAGGAGCAGTTGTTGTTGGTAGTATGGTTGTGGATGATATTTTTGACAAAGAAATCCACATAAATAATAACATAGAAATTCTTGGCCAAAAATTTAGAATTGTTGGTGTATTCAATGAAGTTGGTAATGCACAAGATGATAGCACAATTTACATGCCATTAGAACAAGCCCAAAACTTATTTAGTCAACCAAATAGCATAGCAGCAATTGAATGTATAATAAAAGAAGGAATTAATATTGATCAAACAGTTAAAAAAATGGAAAGACGTCTAGAAAGACATAGAAATGACGACGACTTTGATGTTTCTACACCTGAACAAATCATGGACCAATTTAACCAAATTATGTTAATTATCCAATTAGTTTTAGTAAGTATTGCAGGTATTTCATTATTAGTTGGAGCACTAGGAATTATGAACTCAATGTATACAAATGTTTTAGAAAGAACAAAAGAAATTGGAATTATGAAAGCAGTTGGCGCAAGAAACAAACACATACTCTACTTATTTATGCTTGAATCTGGTTTTATGGGTTTAGTTGGAGGAATTATTGGAATAACAATTGGAGTTGGCGCAGCTTATCTTGTAGAATTTGCAGCAGGAGCAGCTGGCTACAGTGCTTTACAAGTTCATATCAATTATTGGTTAATTTTATTCGCAATGTTTTTCGCATTTAGTGTAGGTATTGTTTCTGGTACACTACCAGCAAGAAAAGCAGCAATGCTCAGACCAACAGAGGCATTTCAAAAATGAAACAAAACTTCCTGTTAGCATTTCGGAATTTGAAAAATAGAAAATTAAGAAGTTGGCTAACTATAATTGGTGTAATCATCGGAGTTGCTACAATAGTTTCTTTAATTACTTTAGGTCAAGGTATGGAAAATGCAATTGAAGATGTTTTTATGAAATTAGGGGTTTCAAATATAAGGATTGTACCGGCAGGCCTACATGGCCCACCAACAGCTAGTATGGGTTTAAGTGTGGATGATGCAGAATACATTGAATCGATAATTGGAATAGAATATGTAGATCAAGCTTTATTTAATTATGCAAACGTAGAATATAGTGGAGAAACTCAATTTATACAAACATTGGCTTTTGACACTTCTATTGGTACGAAAGGCCTAGGGGATTTAGATTTAAATGCAGTAGAAGGAAGATTATTTGAACAAGATGAAACAGGTACAGTTATTCTTGGCTGGAAAGTTGCAAAAGATTTGTTTGATAAATCAATCAGAGCAAGAAATAGTGTAAAAATAAATGATGTAAAATTTAGAGTTATTGGAATATTTGAAAACACAGGCACAGATGTAGATAACCAGGTTATGATGCCTTTGGAAACAGCTAGAGAATTATTTGATAAACCAGATATTGTTAATGCAATTATTGCAAAAGTAGAAAAAGGACTAGACATGGAAGAAATGGCAGAAAAAATAGAAGCAAAATTAGCAAGAAAAAGAGATAAAGATGATTTCGAAGTCTTTACACCTCAACAATTAATGGAAGAAATACAAGGCATGTTGTCTTCAGTTTCTTTAGTCCTTATAGCCATTTCAATTGTTTCTTTAGTTGTTGGTGGTATAGGTATAATGAATTCATTATTTACTTCAGTATTAGAAAGAACAAGAGAAATTGGTGTAATGAAAGCAATTGGCGCAACAAACTTTTCCATCCTAAGTTTATTCATAATTGAAGCAGGGCTTGTCGGCGCTGTTGGAGGACTTATTGGCGCAACCATTGGTACGATCCTAGCATTCATGATAGGCTTCGGCGCAACAGCAGCAGGCTTCCCATTATTAGTCATCAAATTCAATATAGCTTTATTTTTACAAGGTATTTTCTTAGCAATCATAGTTGGAATCATCGCAGGAGTAATCCCTGCAATAAGAGCATCTAGATTAAAACCAGTAGATGCACTTAGATATGAGTAAAAAGAAACAAAATACTCAAACAATCCCATAAACTCTCTGTCTTACATCCTTCAAGAGTGCTTTCTTCTCAACCAAACCACTCTTTAACAACACATCAAGTGCATACCTTACAGTTCGAGAAGGCAACTGGCTCTCGTTAATTATCTCTTTCTGTGATAACTCACCTTCATAAGCCAAAACCTTATACACTAACTTCGCACTTGGACTTATTGAAGTCAATTTATCAACTCTAGAAGCAATATTTCTCTTTTTCAATTTTTTCTGAACACCAAATGTCTCAGAAAATTGCAAAAACTGCACACCTGAATCACTTTTCTCAATTACAATCTTATTTCCTTTCACGGGAATTCTTTTACTTCCATCTAAAACCAAAACAACAGAAGAACTAGTTTCAATATTCTCTATTACAATTTTCTTTTCATCATTAATTATCACAGGCGTATGACTTTTATTTAATGAAGATATAGGGGTTAGACAAAAAATATCTGGATCACCTAATACAATAGGACCACCTGCAGAAAATGCATAACCAGTTGAACCAACAGGTGAAGCAATTATAATTCCATCAGAAATATCTTTCCAAAACACCTCATCATCAATTTTCAAATTATATCTAAGTAATGTAGCAGTCTTTGTCGGAAATATTCCAATATCATTCAAAGCCAGAGAACTCTTTTTACCATCAACACTGGCAACTAATCTTGTTCTTTCTCTAATTTTATATTGCTTTTTTTCAATTAACTCAATATAATTACCAAAATTCAAAGAATTCGCTTCTGCAAAAAAAGATGAACCATCATGAACACCTAAAACAGGTACAACTTTAGCAAAACCTTGCACAACTTTAAGAATAAAATCATCTCCACCAATAATTAATGCAATATTTCCAGAATCATAAGAATATTTAATCTTCTTTCTTTTTAAAAAACTAACAACTTTCTTTTCCAATTCTTTACTATCTTTATCAGCTTTTATCAAATACATACAATAGATAAATCCGAACCAATATATTAATCTTTCCTAAATTTGGCAATATTTGCCTGAAAAACACAAAAATAGTCATATTTGCCTATACATCTACCTTTTTAAATAGGCAATATTTACACAATATAATGGAACTAACAAATGAACAATTAACATTAATCCAAGAAATAAAACAATTAAAACAACAAAAAAACGCAATCATTCTAGTCCATAATTACCAAAGACCAGAAATTTATGAAATAGCTGATTTTATTGGAGATTCTTTAATGCTTAGCCAGCAAGCAACCAAAACAAATGCAGATATAATTGTTTTTTGTGGTGTAAATTTCATGGCAGAATCAGCCAAAATATTAAATCCAGATAAGAAAGTCCTAATGCCAGCTTTAGATGCAGGTTGTGCAATGTCTGATATGATTACAGCAGAAGCATTAAAAAAAGAAAAAGAAAAATACCCAAATGCAAAAGTAATTTGCTATGTAAATACAACTGCTGCAGTAAAAGCAGAGTCTGATGTTTGTTGTACATCAAGTAATGCAGTAAAAATAACTCAAAAAACAGATGCAAAACAAATAATCTTTGTACCAGATAGAAATTTATCAGATTATGCAGCACAACACACAGACAAAGAACTAATTCCTTGGCAAGGCTTTTGTCCAATACATCATAGAATTACAAAAGAGTATGTAAATAATGCAAAAAAAGAACACCCAAATGCAGAAATAATAGCACACCCTGAATGCAGAGAAGAAATCCTAAAAATGGCAGATCATATCTGCAGTACAGAAGGCATGGTAACTTATTGCAAACAAAGTAATGCAAATGAATTCATTATTTTGACAGAATGCGGAATGACTGAACGCTTAAAAAAAGACATTCCAGACAAACAATTCTTTGCAACATGTAATCTTTGCCATGATATGAAGAAAAACACCCTAGAAAACATAAAAAAAGCACTCGAACAAGAACAATTCGAAGTAAAAATACCAGAAGAAACAAGAAAAAAAGCATACAATGCTTTACAAAGAATGTTAGAGCTATCATAAAAAACAAAATGAAAATAGGAATAGTTGGTTTAGGAACAATTGGAATAGAATTAAAGAAAACAATAGATAAAATTCCAGAAGCAGAACTTATTGGTATCTATGACATTGACGACGACAAAAGGACACTAGACTTAGACTCTCTAATCAACCAAGCAGATCTAATTATCGAAACAGCACACCCAAATATTGTAAAACAAGTTTTAGAAAAATGTATTGAAAAAAAGAAAGACATCTTAAGCTTAAGTATTGGCGGTGTTCTAGCTTTTCCAAATATATTCAAAAGAGTAGAAGAAGCAGGCATTAACTTATACTTACCTTCAGGTGCAGTTGCTGGTATAGATGCAATAAAAGCAGTAAATGGTGAAGCTACAGCTATTACTTTAACAACAACAAAGCCAGCTAAAACATTAAACCAAAACATTACAGAAAAACAACTAATTTTCCAAGGTGATGCAATAAAAGCAGTCAAAGAATTCCCAACAAGCATTAATGTAGCTGCTATCTTAAGTCTTGCATCAATTGGACCAGAAAATGTGACTGTAAATATCTACGCAGACCCAAATATCACAAACAACCATCATGAAATTTGTATGGAAGGCCCATTTGGAAAAATAACTACAAAAGTTGAAAACTTACCATCAGAAAACAATCCAAGAACAAGTTATTTAGCAATCGCAAGCGCAAAGAAAACATTAATGCAAATATTTGAGAAAGTCAAAATAGGAACTTAATCTTCGTAAACTTTAATCTCATCAAATTCTCTAAACTTTTCATTATAATCTAGCCCATAACCAACAACAAAAGGTTTTCCTTCTAATACAAAACCAATAAAATCAGCATCTACTTTAACTTCTCTTGCTTCTGGTTTATCCAATAATGTACATATTTTCACAGAATTAGCACTCTTCATCTTTTCCAAAGCAAAAACCATTGTATTGCCAGTATCAACAATGTCTTCTATAATTATAACATCCTTTCCAGCCCAACTACCTATTGGCTCTTTCTCATACAAAATCTCCCCAGAACCTGTATCTTTATAACTCTTCAATTTAATCTCATCATATTCATAAGAAACAGAAAGCAAGGGCAATAACATACTACAAAACTTCTTTGCACCAATTAAAGTACAGATAATATAAGGAATTTTCCCTTCATAAGCCTTATCAATCTCTTTAGCTAATTCCTTAATCCGAAATTCAATCTGTTTTTGAGTGTATAATGTTTTCATATCAAAAACACCAATCACAATGCTTCCAACATCTTTTCTTTGACATTGTCATACTTCTTTTGGCATTCGAAACATACAAGATGTTTCTTACCTTTCGCATCCTTTACATGAGTGCCTAGAAATTTCTTTAGAAAAGTCTCTTGAATTTTGTTTTTACATATTTCACATTTCATTTTCCTAACACAACCATCCAATTTTATACTAAAAGTCAGAATAACATATTCTGGCTTTTGTATATACAAAAGTCATTAATTTCTTTAAAATTAATGACTTTAAGTATATAAATTTTATTCAAAAATAGCTGTTCCAATCCTAACTAATGTAGAACCCTCTTCAACAGCAACTTTATAATCATTACTCATTCCCATTGATAACTCTTTAACACCATATTTATCTTTCAATTCTTTCATTTTCTTAAAATATGGCCTAGTTTCCTCCATATCAACAAAAGGAGCCATACACATCAATCCAACAATCTCAATATTCTTTAATCTACTAATCTCATCAAACATAACATCTAATTCCTCAACACTAAAACCATGTTTTTGCTCTTCAAACTTAACTTCCAAGAATATGGGCATTACTTTACCAAGTTCCTTAGCTCGTTTATCAATCTCAATAACTAATTTCACAGAGTCAACAGATTCAATGCAATCAAATAATTGAACAGCTTCTTTAACCTTATTCCTTTGTAAATGCCCAATCATATGTTTCTCAACACCTTCAACAGAATCAACTTTCTCTTTAAACTCTTTAACTCTATTCTCTCCAATAATCTTAGCGCCCGCATCAACAGCAAGTTTAATCTCATCAACACTTCTACATTTAGTCACAACAACTAATTTAGCATCACCAATCTCTTCTTCAATCCTAGAAATATTCTCTTTAATACTCATCTATCTCACTTTAATCCTTTCTTCCTTAATGATATTCAATATCAACCTGGTTCTTGTCCTTATAACAAAGTCATAAGTCTGTATTTTCTTTAAAAAACCATCCATACTACGTCTATTCTTAAATCTAGCTACTACAACAACATCAAAATCTCCTGTTGTATCATAAACAGCAAACACATTTTGATGCTTCGCAATCTTTTTTTGCACTTGAAACAATTTACCTTTTGCTATTTGCACTTCTATAATAACTTGAATATCATAACCAAGTTTTTCATAATTAATCATAGCACCATATTCTTCAATAACTCCTTTTTTTTCTAATCTTTGCACACGATTCATTACAGTAGCCACACTCAAACCAACTCTTTTTGCAATCTCTCTTAAAGAATACCTAGAATTCCTGAGGAGAACATTAAGAATATCTTTATCTTTGTCATCAATTGGTACTACTGTCATTTGTTCAGTCTGTTCCATTAAAACAACAGAATACAAAACATATATTTAAATCTTACCAATAAACCAGACATATGTTTAGTAAAACTACAATTAACTATAAATATGATTTACCACATAAAATAAATTAAGTCGAAAGCATTATTCTAAAAATCATTTCTAGAGATAGTGCTCTCTATGCTAAAAGTGCAAATAGTTTTACTATTTACACTTTTGCATATACAAAAGTGATTAATTTCGTTAATCACTTTAAGTATATAAAAATGGGTGAAAACATGGAAGAACTAATGACTGAAGAAAAAGCAAATCAAATTGTAGAAAAATGTAAAGCAGACAACGTAAAATACATTAATTTACAATTTACAGACATTTTAGGAATGTCTAAAAGTCTTACAATACCAATACAACATCTTAAAGATTCTTTATTATCAGGAACTTGGTTTGATGGATCATCAATCCAAGGATTTGCAAGAATACATGAAAGTGATATGTTCTTAAAACCAGATCCAACTACATATGCAGTTATTCCTTGGTTAAAATCAGAAGGAGGAAATACTGCCAGATTTATTTGTGATGTTCATAAACCAGATGGAGAACCTTTTGAAGGAGATCCAAGATATATTCTAAAAAAAGCATTAGCAGAAGCAAGAAAAATGGGTTATGAATTTAACACAGGTCCAGAACTAGAATTTTTTATGTTCAAAAAAGACAATGGAAAAATAAGTCCTTTACCACATGACAAGGGAGGTTACTTTGACTTATCAATGGATCAAGCATATGAAGTTAGAAGAGATATGGTTGAAGCATTAGAAGCATTTGGTATTAATGTAGAAGCATCTCATCATGAAGTTGCAGAAGGTTCTCACGAAATCGGCTTTAAATATGGGGACGCATTAAAAACAGCAGACAATGGAACAACATTAAAATTTACATTAAAAGCAATTGGTCAAAAACATGGTTTACATGTAACATTCATGCCAAAACCAGTTTCAAAAATAAATGGTTCAGGAATGCATGTACATCAAAGTTTATTTGATATTAATACAGGCCAAAATGTGTTTTATGATGAATCAGACCCATACAATCTGTCTCAAACAGCAAAATACTTCATGGGTGGCCAATTACAAAATGCAAAAGCAATGTCAGCTATTTTATCACCTTTAGTTAACTCTTACAAAAGACTTGTACCTGGATATGAAGCAGCTACCTATATTTGCTGGGCATGTACTAATAGATCTGCATTAATTAGAGTTCCAAAGATCTTCAAAGGCAAATCAATGGCAGCAAGAGCAGAATACAGAGCACCAGACCCATGTTGTAATCTTTATCTAGCCTTTGCAACACTATTAAGGGCTGGCTTAGAAGGCATAAAAAACAAAATACAACCACCTAACTCAGTAGAAGAAGATGTTTATCACTTTAGTCATGAAAAATTAAGAGAAATGAACATCGGATTATTGCCACATTCACTTTGGCAAGCAGTAAAAGAACTAAAGAAATCCACATTAATGCAGCAGTCTATTGGAACACACACATTCCAAAAATACATAGAAGCAAAAACACAAGAATGGGATGACTTTAGAATCCATGTAACAGACTGGGAACATGATAGATACTTAGAGATTTATTGATTTATTTTTTTCTTTATTCTCCAGAATCATAAGTAGAATATGGAACTAAACTTAAAGCATTAATTGTACATTTATCAATACATTCCCCGCACCCATTACATTTATCTTGATCTAAGTTAATTCCACCATTAACATAAGTTAATACTCCATAACTACAATAAACAACACAATCTGTACAATCTGTACATCTATCTGGATCCAATTCAACAACTTGTTCTTGGGCATTACTCATTTTATCAAGAAATCACCAATAATATTTAAACTTTCCATCCCCAACTAGTAAATAATACTCAATTTATATATCAAAAACTTTATATATGACATCGTCTCCTTATTTTCATTATATAGTACTAAGAGGGGAGTTTGACATGGCAACTGAAGAAGAAAAGAAATTTTCAAAACAATTGTTAGGAAAAACAGTTGTTTCAAAAACAGGAAAACGATTTGGAGAAGTAGGTGATATTATCTTTGAAACTCGCTCAGGTGAGCTTATTCATCTAGTTTTAGCTAATCCAACATCCTATACAGAAAAACTTGAATTAGAGAAAGACAAAACTGGCAGTATTTTAATACCATTTTCTGCAGTAATAGCTATTGGTGATTTCATGGTTGTTGCAGAAGAAGATATTATCTAGTCAGAAAATTTTTAAATTCTCATCTTTTTCTCAAACTAGAAAATGGAATACTCAATTTGGATTGAAAAATACAGACCTAAGAAGTTCTCAGATATTAAAGGTCAGGATGATATTGTACAAAAAATAAAGGCATTTGTAGAGCAAAAAAACATGCCACATTTACTTTTTGTAGGTCCAGCAGGAGTAGGAAAAACATCATTATCACTAGTTATTGCAAAGAAAATCTTTGGTGAAGCATGGAAATCTAATTTCTTAGAATTAAATGCATCAGATGAGCGTGGTATTGACGTAATAAGACACAAAGTAAAAGACTTTGCACGAACAAGGGCAATTGGTGATGTTCCATTTAAGGTTATATACCTTGACGAATGCGACGCTTTAACAAAAGAAGCACAGCAAGCATTAAGAAGAACTATGGAAAACTACACACAAACTACTAGATTCATTTTATCTGCAAATTATTCAAGTAAAATTATTGATCCTATTCAAAGTAGATGTACTGTTTTTAGATTTAAATCATTAGAAGAAAAAGATGTTATCAACATTGTTGACCATATTGCAGAAAAAGAAGGACTTAAAGTAGATGAAAAAGCAAAAAAAGCATTATATGAAGTTTCTGAAGGAGATTGTAGAAGAGTTGAAAACATTCTACAAAGCTGCGCAGCATTAGGAAAAGAAATTACAGATGAAAACATCTTTTCAATGGCATCTGTAGCAAGACCAAAAGAAGTTAAAGAATTCCTAGGTCTTGCAATTGAAAACAAATTCATTTTAGCAAGAGAAAAACTCTTAGACACTATGCTCAGATATGGTATTTCAGGAATTGATATGATTAAACAAATTCAAAAAGAAATATGGGACTTAAATATCGACGACAAAGACAAAGTTAGACTAGCAGACAAATGTGGAGAAATAGAATTCAGGATGACAGAAGGTTCTGATGAATATCTACAATTAGAAGCACTTCTGGCCAATTTTACACTATGTTCTCAAAAATAATTAAGTAAAAAATTAAAAAAGAAATAAATTGAAGACCTAATTAGGTTCTCCAAATAATTCAGGATTCTCTTTAATAGTAATCACTGTTCCAACAAGATCTTGGTAATAATAAGTCAAAGTAACATCTACTTGAGATAAGTACAATGTATCTGTTGGTAGTTCATCACTTATACATCTAATTATTGCTTCGTTCTCTACTTTTGAAATCCTTGCCATACTTGGATCTCCTTTTGATGTACATGTCCATCCATTTGTATTTACTTCAAAAGCAACTTCATCATATAAATTAGAGAAATCATCTCCTAAATATGCTTTTGATTTTCCTTGACCTGCATTGTAAATAGGAATTTCTAGATATAATCTTCCTTTTCCAGCTGGTCTTTCTGTAACCATGCTAATTTGGATTGGTGCTCCAGATGCATATGCTTCTTTTGTTCCTTCTGCTTCACATAATCTTGGATCTCTCAAATCTTCTTTATAACAAACTTGAGGAACAGCTATTTTTGTTGTATAAGGATAACTATATTGCACAAAAATATTTGCATCATAGAATCTTCCAGATAATGCATCATATCTTGCATCTCCAAAATTTATTCTTTCAAACCCACCTTCTGGCAAAAACTCTGAAACCATTTCTAATGGTTCTGTATTATCCATTGTAAATTGAATTCCAGAAAAATCATTTGGAGAGATTCCAAGAATTTCAAATTCAGCTTCATGATCTAAAACACTCTCTTCTCCTTTATTTTCCACTAATAATACTAATGGAAAAGTTTCATCTTCATATATTTCAGTAGCTCCAAAGCTCTCAAATGAAGCTACAAGCCCCATAGAACCTCCAAACCACTTTGATAAACCTACTCCTTGAGTACCAGAACCACCTGTACAACCAGATAGACCTAGAATTATAAGAATCAATACCCCAATGACTATATTTTTTCGCATATTAACTACCTCCTCTACCTATTTTCAGCTTTACTTATATATATAGTTTACGTTGCTACGCAACGTAAACGAAGTTTTCTCCGAAAACTATAGTTTTTGTCATTTAGATTATATATTTACTCACTACTTGCTCGCTGAATAGTACATAATTCCCTTACATACTCTGAATAACTATCTTTTACTCTTCCCCATATGTGAAGTCCATTTGTAGCAGGATATGGCGGAATATACCTATAAACTTGTAATGGGCAATCTTCTGTAGTTGCCTCACCTTGGCTTGTTCCACAACCAATAATATTTTTTGATCCTCTAACTTCAAATAATTTATATCCATTATCATCTACAGAAAATTTAACAACCTCTTCTGAATCACAATCATGTTCTTGTCCATCTATATACAAACAAACACATCCACCAAAATCTTGTTCTTCTGCAACATTGCAATTACAATCTGATGAACCTTCTAACTCCTCTTCTCCAGGCAAAGTTCCATATGGTACTTGCACACCTCCAACACCAGGATGTCCAGGAATAAGTTTCTCAGATGTAGCATAAATCTCTATTGGTACTTCTATTGTTTCAGTATAAGCATAATCAATAGTTATATGTACAGGAGTAGTATGTGTTGTATCTGTTCTTGTTGTAAACATACAAGCAATCATTCCTTCACCATCAATTAATTTTACATAACCATCTGATGGAGTACATTCAGGTTCTCCTAAATTTGCTATAAGCATATCTACTTTTACAACATCTTTATCATCAAAACTTAAAGAATAAGGACATTCTTCAAAAGCTACTGCATCATGAGGATTAACTACTTCACCTTCTCCAAGATTTTCAATTCTAGCAATAATATTTACATGATTTTCTAATGCTTCTTCTGTTACCTCTGTTACAGCAATTGGAGCACCTTGAGAATCAAGGAATTGTGTTCCAGGTCTACAAATAAATACATCTTCAGGATCTCTTAATACACAAATATTTGGAGAAGCATATGTTTGATAATTATAACAACTACTGATTTGTAAAATAGGATCATAATAGATTCCAATTGGGATAATTAATGGTTTAGATTCATCAACCTTCACAACTTCTGTTCCTCCGTCTGGATTAAAAGAACTTTTTGCAGCAACATCTGGAATTAAAATTGGATCACTTGAAATCCCAATGGCATTCCTATCAAAACCACCTATCAAAATTTTACCACTTGGATTATTATACATTCCCCAATTATTAACAAATAATTCTAAATTTAAATAATCTCCTTCATAATAAGTTGTTTGTAATTCTGCTGCTTCTATAACAAGCCCATCTGTTCCATAAGCTACATCATCGCTACTTGGTCTATATCCTTCATCACAACCATTTATAATTAACAAACTTAAACAAATTAAAATCCATAAACACACAACATTCTTTCTTTGTTTCATTTTAATTACCATCTATTGATCTTTAATAATTGTTATATCTTTTGATCTAGTCTCCAAGTAACCATAACTTAAAGTAATACTTAATGGAGTTGTATAAGAAGGTTGATTTGCCATTAATTCTTCTGCATACTCTGCAACATTTTCAGTTAAAGTGCATTTAAAATAATCAAATTTATTTCCTTGCAATATTAATGGGTTTGGTGTACATTCTATTGAGTCATAATCTAAACTAAGAACAATCTCTTTTCCTGTTGTCGGATCAAAACCATTAAAGTGATAATTCCACATGTCTGTTGATAAAATTAAACTTTGTAAAAAAACTGCATTATAATCATTTTTCTGTAATGGTGCAGCTGTACAAGCATCTTCGATCTTTTCTTTGTTAATGACTCTTCCATCCCCTCTATTTTCAACATGAATTATAAATTGAGGTTGAACATATTGTTCTCCATTTGGATTTGTTCTCGGTAACATATTTGTTTCAATTTCACTTATTGCAACAGGTCCACCTTGATCTTGTAAAGGAATTTCTTCTGCTTCACAAACTTGTTCAAATGTTCCCATGTTATTTATATCAGTATCAATACAAACAGACTCAGTAGCTATTGCAGAATATTCATAACATGCAGATGCCAATATAGTTGATTCATGTCTTGTACTCATAACTCCAATATCTTTTGTTTTTGCATTATATTTAATCATCTCTCTTCCTCCTTGAGGATTCCAAAGAGATTT
>CAZKVI010000007.1:31624-53089 GCA_964556185.1 uncultured Methanosarcinales archaeon | reverse complement strand
AGAAACTCGTATTTAAAATATTCTATTTAGAACTAGGATTTCATATTAGCCGCAATATTGACAAAGTTTAAATAGGAAAATAGTTATGGATTGGTTATGACAAAAGAAGATGAAAAATTCATGAGAATTGCTTTAGACAAGGCAAAACAAGGTGTTGAGAAAAAACAAACACCTTTTGGTTGTTGTATTGTTAGAGATGGTAAGGTAATTGCTTCTGCGCATAATGTTGTTTGGAAGACAACTGATATAACTGCTCATGCTGAAATTACTGCAATAAGAAAAGCTTGCAAGAAATTGAAATCAATAAGTTTAGAAAATTGTATACTTTATTCTACAACAGAACCATGTCCAATGTGTTTTAGTGCATGCCATTGGGCTGGAATTTCTAAAATAGTTTATGGAACTTCTATAAAAGATGCAAAGAAATATGGATTTAAAGAATTAGTTATATCTGATAAAAAAATGCTTACACTTAGTGGCATTGCTATGAAATTAACTCCAGGTGTTTTAAGAAAAGAAAACTTAGAATTCTGGGAACAATGGAGCAAAAGAAAAGACAAAAGGACTTATTGAGGTGTAAATAATGTGGGAAGTTAATAGAGATTTATTTTATACAATATGTTTAATATTTGGCTTGTTTTGGGTCATTATAGAGGGTTTAATAGCTTATTGGATCTATAAGCTGTATAAGATTGTGAAAACTAAGGTGGAAAATCAATGAGTTTTATGCCTCCTTCTTTGTTTTTAGAATTACAAAGATATATTGGTGTTATGTGGAGTATTTCAGATGTATTATTAGTTTATTTTACATTAAAGTTTGTTAATTTGGTTAGAGTAAAGAATGGTTTACTGCCATATAAGAAATTATTTTATTTGTTGTTTTTTAGTTTTGCATTAACACCTTTACTTTTGTTTGTTCCAAATATTCAAGTTTTTATGTTCATAGAAGTGTTTGTTGTAACTGTTCAATATCTTATTTTAGTTTATGTAATTCTTAAGGATTATAAAATTGTGATAGAATGGTTTAAAGATATTGCTTCAAAATAAGTATTTTATTGTTGGATAGAATTTCTTTTGAAGTAAAATTAATGCTAAAAGTCTTGGCATTGCAGATGTTTTTCCTAATGAAGATAATAAATCAAATGGTTTATCTCTGTCGACATTTGCAAGTATTTCTTTTATTTTAGGTGTGTTTAGTGAGTTCATAAAAGTGTCGTAGTCATCATCACTCATTCTGTCTAGTAATTTCCTTACAAATAAGTTAAGTCTTAAACCTTTGTAGATTTTCTTTGTGTTTTTCCTATAATCTTGATTGTTCTCAATAGATTTCACTAATTTTTGTGCGCATTTTAATCCTGGAATGATTCCGCCGCCAGTTGTTGACTTTATTTGCGTAGCTGCATCACCTAAAAGATAAATATTATCTTTTTGTATTGTTAAGTTTGGGTTGTGGATAGGAATTAGACCGCCTTGGTGGTCTATTATTTTGTTTTTTTGTAAATTTAATTTATTTAGAAAGTTTTGAAAGTAATTTGTAGGATTATCTTGTGTTGCTAAGCCAATTCTGGCCAGAGTATCTGTTTCTGGTACAACCCATGCAAAGAATTTAGGTGAAATACTTCCAAAATAAACATTGTAGGTGTCTTTTTGAAAGTTTCCTTGAATCAATGCTTGTTTTCCTTTGTAAGGTTGATAGTTTTTGTTGTTTAGTGTTTGTGATTTGTTAATTAATTTAGCAACTTGAGAATTTACACCATCTGCACCAATTATAATATCTGCTTTTTTCTCAGTAAGTTTATTCTTTTGTTTTATTGCAACTGTATTCTCTTTTGCTGTTATGAATTTTGAAGATAAATGTATTGTTGCTCCATTATCAATTGCTTTGTTTGCTAAGTATTGGTCAAATTTAGTTCTATTTATGATTATGTCTTTACTTTTTGCTTTGATACTTGCTTTTCCTGACGAGAATGCTTCTACATATTTCATTTCATTAACAAGAAATTCTTTTTTCATTGGTAGAATTTCTTTGATTGTTGATGTAACAATGCCTGTACATTGTATTGGAATACCTACTTTTTTATTATCTTCATAGATATCTACATTATAACCTTTCTTAGCTAATAAAGAAGCACAATAATTTCCTACAGGACCTGCACCTATAATTGCGATTTTCATTTTAAAACAAATATATACTAAAGGCCATTACAGCCATGCCTGCAATAATTCCCATAATAGCTATATGTACATGTTCTTCTTGGTATGATAAGGGTAATAATTCATCAAATATTATGAATATCATTATTCCTGCGACAAATGCAAGAGTTAATGATAGAACAACTGGATTAAGGAAAGGTAATAGTATAAAGAAAGCAGCTATTGCTCCTAATGGTTCTGCTACACCTGATAAAAAAGAAAACCAGAATGCTTTTGTTCTGCTTTTTGTTGCATAATAAATTGGCATTGCTATTGCAATACCTTCTGGGATATTGTGTAAAGCAATTGCAAATGCTAATGGAATTCCTAAACTTATATCACTTAATGCTCCCATGAAAACTGCTAAACCTTCTGGGAAATTATGAATAAATATTCCAATTGCTGTAAAAATACCTGCGCACATTAATTTCATATCTTTTTTACGCATGTGTTTTCTTTTACAACAAGCTGCATGCTCTGCAAGATATTCATGAGGAATGAATCTATCAATTAACATCATAAAGATAATTCCTCCAAAAAAAGCTAGGTTTGCTGCTAAGAAGTTTGTGTCTTGGATTGCTGTTCTTAATAATTCTGCAAAAGCAACATAAACCATAACACCAGATGAGAATCCTAAACTTAAGCAAAGATGTTTTTTGCCAAAGTTTTTTATGAACATAGCAATAAAGCTACCAATTACTGTTGATAGTCCAGCCATAGCTGTTAATAAGAAAGGTATTATTGCATCTGATATATTCATATTATACTTGGAATAGTTAGGATTTATAAATATTTATGTCTCATGAATTATTACTAATGATCTAGTATGAGTTATTCCACTAATTTTGTGGAATTTTTTTAATAAGAAGTCATCGAATTCTTTAACATCCTTTAATCTAGCTCTAACTAATAAAGCTACATCTCCTGTTATTATATCTACTCTTTCAATCTCTGGTAGTTTTTTTATTTCTCTAGCTAAATCATGCTGTGTTCTTTTTTGTCGTTTTAATAAGTCATAATCTACTGAAACAAGCATCTGTACTGCAAAAGATTTCCCTATTTTCTCTGGGTTTAATTTTATAGTGAATTTCTTAATAATGCCTTCTTTTCTTAGTTTAACTATTCTATTATGTACTGTAGTTTGAGGTAAGTTGGTTTTTTTAGCGATTTTTCTAGTTGTGTAGTCGCTGTGTTCTTGTAAAATATCGATTATTTTCCAGTCTTTTTCATCCAAATTTGATTCCATAATGAATCATGTGATTCATATCTTATATAAATGTTTCTATTTTCTGCTATATTCTCCAAATAATTGGAACTAGCTTTATATAAGAGTATATTCATTATTATATCTATTATTTTGAGAGGTGCATATAATGCAAAAGACAATAATGAAAATCAAAGACAAGAAAACAGATGCAATATTGAAGGTACAATCTGCTGTTTTGAAAGCAGTTGTGGATTTTATGTATGAAAGAGACATTACACAGTTAATGCCAGTTATGCTTTCTCCTATTACTGATACTTTAAACCATGATGTATATGAAGGTGAAATAGAATATCTTGGCCAGAAATTGAAATTAACTAAAAGTATGATTTTGCATAAGCAAATTGCTTTAATGTCTGAACATAGAAAAGGAATTTTCATTATTTCTCCAAACATAAGATTAGAAAGAGAATCTTGTAAAGATTCTGGTAGACATTTAATTGAATTTAGTCAAGTAGATTTTGAATTCAAAGATAAAAAAAGAGAAGAAATTCTTGAATTCATGGAAGAATTGTTTAGAGCAATCATGATTAGAGTTACAGAAGATTGTAAAGATGAGTTAGGATTATTTGGTAGAGATTTAGATGTTCCTGATAGACCATTTAAGGTTTATGAAAGTAAAGAATTAGAAGCAAAGTATGGTAAAGACTTTGAAAAGATAATGTCTGAAAAAGCTGTTGAGCCATTTTGGATTTTTGATCATGAAAGAGAATTTTATGATAAAGAACATCCTTCTAAACCAAAGTATTATCTAAACTTTGATTTAGTTTATCCAGAAGGTTATGGCGAAGCATTATCAGGTGCAGAAAGAGAACATGAATATGAACAAATCTTAGCTAGAATGAAAAGATGTGATGTTGATCCAAAAGATTACGCATCTTTTTTAGAATTAGCTAAAAAAGGTTTACTTCCAAGAACTGCTGGTGCAGGATTTGGTGTCGAGAGATTAATTCGATATATTTGTGGCTTAGAAAGAATTGAAGATGCATCTTTGTTTGCAAAAGCACCTGGGAAAAAGATTGTTTTTTAGGTTTTATTCAACAGGTCCTTGTATTGCTTCTAAGAATGCAGCAGGACCTTCTTGAGTGTAGAGATCATGTGCTGCTTGGACTCCATGTTCTTGTACCCATTCAATTCCTCGAGGTACTAAGTCATATACTTTTCCTTGAATACCATCAAAGTCAGCATTCATATTTCCTGTTAATTTATCAACATGTTCATGCCCATCAGGAATTTCTAACTCATCAACTAATTCATTTGTAAGAACATAACTTACTCCTTCTGAAAATGCTTCAGCAACTTGTGCAGATTGTAAAGATCCAACTTCTGCTAAATATTCATTTTCAACATCAGATGTACAATAAGGTATTAATTCAGAAACAGGTCCACTTAATGTTCCAAATCCTCTTCCAATAAAAATAAATGTTTTTTCATTAGATACAGAACCATCTTCATTAGTATCAAAAAAAGACCTTACTTGATTTCCATCTGTTCTGGTCAATTTATAATCTAATTCTATTTTCTCTCCTGTTTTTTCATTAGTTACATGTAATGCATAAGATAAAAAAGAAGTTTCACCAACAAATGCTTTTCCATCATAATCTTCTGAATAATCATCTCCTGGTTTAATAGGAATCCATTCAACTCTATCGCATTCTAATCCATCAATACTTTCATGCATATGTGCTTCTGCTTTTTGACAATATTCTGCTATTGAACTTCTATGTTCCTGGGAAGCAGGAAGAGCATGTACATGATAAGATAATAAATATGAAAGATCTTCTGTATTCCATTGATTTCTTAATGAAGTTAAGACAATTTGAGATTTATGATATTCTACAGCTTCACTAATTGCCCCAGGATGTCTATGGTACATTTTTTTACCTAATTGTACACCATTATCTTTTATATGTTGCCACTCGCCTTGAACATTGTAACCATTTTCTAGAAAATCCCAAGGTCCTGGTTCTGAAGCTGCTGTTTCTAATTCAGATTCTTGTTCAACAACTGCAACAGTTGGTTTATCTGGTTCAGGTTTAGTGTATGAAGAGGTTTCTCTATCACCAAATAAAGGTTGATATCCGAAGATAGCTAATCCTACAGCTATTGCTGCTGTCCATAACCAACCTGCTTTTCTTCCAGTATCATCTTTTTGAGGTTTTGGATTAGAGGTTCTTCTTTTTCTTTTTCGAGGACCCTTTCTTCTACTTTTTCCACCCATTTTTCTAAGAAATACTTGATCATATATAAACCAATATGTTAATTATAGTGGGAAAATATAAAAGTAGTATATTTATACAGTATATGAGGTGAATAATCATGATAAAAAAGAAAGTTTTAGATGCTATAAACAAACAAATCAATGCAGAGATGTATTCTGCTTATTTGTATTTAGGAATGTCTGCTTATTTTGAGGATACAAACTTAAGTGGGTGTGCTAATTGGATGAAAGTCCAAGCTCAGGAAGAAATGACACATGCAATGAAATTATACAATTCATTGTTAGAAAGAGGTGGAAGGATTAACTTAGATACAATAAAAGCTCCACCAAAGTCTTGGAAATCACCATTACATGTTTTTCAAGAAGCATATAAACATGAAGTTATGGTAACTGGATTAATTAACAAATTAGTTAAATTAGCAAAAGATGAAAAAGATTATGCTACAGAAGGCATGCTTCAATGGTTTGTTGATGAACAAGTTGAAGAAGAAGCTAATGCTAGTGAAATTGTAAATAAATTAAAGTTAGCAAAAGGTGCTGCAGGTGCTTTATTTATGATTGATAAAGAATTATCTGCAAGAGTATTTGTCGATGAAACACAACAAGGAGGAAAATAAGATGAGTAAAACAGAAGAAAATCTAAAAGCTGCATTTGCAGGTGAATCACAAGCAAGAAATAAATATACTTATTTTGCAAAGGTTGCAAGAAAAGAAAACTATTTGTATATTGCAAAACTTTTTGAAGAAACTGCTGAGAATGAAATGCAGCATGCAAAAGATGAATTTAAAATGTTAAATGGAATTGGTGATACTAAAGCTAATCTAAAAGCAGCTATTGAAGGAGAAAACTTTGAAACAGAAGAAATGTATCCAGGTTTTGCAAAAGATGCAGAAGAAGAAGGAAACAATGAAGCTGCCAGATTATTTACACAAATAGCTAAAGTGGAAAAAGAACATAGAGAAAGATACAAAAAACTCTTAGAAATGGTAGAAAATGGTACTGTTTTCAAAAGAGATAAACCAATAAGATGGAAATGTGCTAAATGTGGTTATATCCATACAGGAACAGAACCACCTGAAAAATGTCCATCTTGCAAACATGCAAAACATTATTATGAACCTGAATGTTTATGTTTTGGAGAAGGTTGTGAAGATTGTTGTGGAGGTAGGTAAAATGGGAGTAATTGTTTATAGTACACCTGTTTGTTCATGGTGTGTAAAAGTCAAAGAGTTTCTTACAGAAAAAGGTGTAGAGTTTGAAACCTTTGATGTAAGTGCTGATCAAGACAAAGCAAAAGAAATGATTGACAAATCTGGACAAAGAGGGGTTCCTGTTATAGATATCAATGGGAAGATCATTGTAGGCTTTGACAGAGACGCAATAGAAGCAGCATTGGAAGAATAGGCTGTCTTCTCTTTTTCTTTATTATTTATAGTGATTAATTTTAAATTGTTGTAATACATTATAATTATTGAATTCTATAGCACCCTAATTAACATGGAGGTGAATGACATGAAAGGAATCTTTGGTCCAGGAAGTTGTGGATCAGGAAAATGCAAAAGAAGATTCAGCCGCAAGAAAAAGCGCTGAATTTTTTCTTTTTTCTTTTTTCACTCTGTTTATATACAAAATAGCAAGCCTTATATAGTAGAACTTTTTTCTAGAGATAAAAGAGCATAATCAATTATGAGAGAGCACTTGATCAACAATGAACATTTCGCTTTTTCTAGAGAAGTGCTACGTACGAGGTAATATACATGAAATTATTTGAAGACCTTGGTATAAGCCAAGAATTATTAAACACAATCAAAAAATTAAATTTTGAGAAACCAACAGAAATTCAAGGACAATCTATTCCATTAATAATGGATAATAAAGATGTTATAGGAGAATCAGCAACTGGTTCTGGGAAAACACTAGCATTTGGTGCTGGAATTATAAAGAAAGTAAAACCTAAAGCTGGTTTACAATCATTGATTCTTACACCAACAAGAGAGCTTGCATTGCAAGTTTCTGAAGCATTAATAGAGTTTTCAGAAAGAAAACTAAAAATTGTTACTGTTTATGGTGGTGTAGGTATTGATAAACAAATTTTTGATTTAAGAAAAGCAGATGTTGTAGTAGCAACACCTGGTAGATTATTAGATCATTTACAAAGAAGAACTGTTAATTTAAGTAAAGTTAAAGTCTTAGTATTAGATGAAGCAGATCGTATGCTTGATATGGGATTTATTGATGATGTAGAAAGAATAATTAGTCAATGTCCAAGAGAAAGACAAACATTATTCTTCTCAGCAACAATTTCATCTCAAATAAGAGATTTGGCAAATAGATTTATGAATAATCCAGTAAAAGTTTCTGCTAAGAAACAAGTTGATCCTAGTAAACTTAAACAAGTTTATTATGATATTTCAAAAAACCAGAAATTATCTTTACTTGTTTATTTATTAAAAAATGAACATTCAGGATTAGTAATGGTCTTTTGCAGAACAAGAAGTAATACTGATTTTGTCGTCAAGAATCTTTGTGCAAATAATGTTGAGGCAATTGCTATTCATGGTGGTTTATCACAAAATAAGAGAACTAAAACAATCCAAAATTTTAATGATGGAAAAATGCATGTTTTAGTCTGCACAGATGTTGCAGCACGTGGATTACATATTGAGAATGTTTCTCATGTCTATAATTATGATGTACCTGCTGATCCAAAAGACTATGTTCATAGAATTGGAAGAACAGCAAGAGCTGGTGAAAAAGGAAAAGTCATTAATTTGCTTTGTAATGCTGACTTTGATAATTTCTCTAGGATTATGAGTGATTATAGAGAATTTACTATTAATAAAATGGATACACCACAGCTACCAAAAATCATTGTTAAAAGGACTGAAGAAAGAAGAAATAATGGTTTTAGAGGAAGAAGTTATGGTAGAGGTAGATCTAGTGGATACAACCAAGGTAGAAGAGGCAATAGTTATAGAGCAAGAACAGAACACAGAGGCAGAAGTGATGGACCAAGAGGACAAGGTAGTGGTAGAAGCTATGGAAGAAGTAGTTCTGGAGAAAGAAGAGACAGTTCAGGACCTAGAAGTTATGGAAATAGAAAACCATCTGGCAATTATAATAAAGGAAGAAGTGGCTCTAGAGGGCAAGGTGGAAGAAGAGGCAATTCTGGAAGAAGCCAATCTAGGAATTCTTATTATTAATTATAGCCGAAACATTTAAATTAGTTTAAATTAGTTATTTTCTATAGTTTAATGAGGTGTATATTATGAATGTTAATACTGAAAAAGAAATCTACAAATGCGAAATCTGTGGAAATATTGTTTCTATAATTGAAGTAGGTGGTGGAGAGTTAGTTTGTTGTGGTGAAGCTATGAAATTATTAGAAGAAAAGAATTCTGCTTTAGAAGGCAAAGAAAAACATGTTCCTGTAATTGAAATTAATGGTAATAAAGTAACTGTGAAAGTAGGTTCTGTTGAACATCCAATGGAAACTGAGCATTTTATTGAGTTTATACAGTTATTGAAAGGAGATAAAGTTCTTTTTGAGAAGAAATTACATCCAGGAGAAAAACCAGAAGCAGTTTTTATTGTAGAAGATACAACTGGGTTGGTTGCTAGAGAAATCTGTAATTTACATGGCTTATGGACGACATAAGATTTCTTTATAGCTTTATCTAAGTAAATTGTTTATGAAAACTGGTGAAGTTTTGAAATAATTCATATTACAATCCCTATTGCATTTGCAATTTTAAGGATCATTAATAAGATCAAACATGCAAACACTAATACAATTATTAGTTTCATAATTCCACATTCTTGTTTACCTTTTCGTTTTTCAAACTCATGTTGAATAGCAGCTTCGTGTGTCATTTTAGACCTCCATCTAATTAGATATAATTTTAGCATTGTCAAAAAATCAGAACATCAATTTTCATTTCACATTAATCAAAGAGTTTAGCTCTAAGATCTAGTAGAAAATTATATTGATGAAATTAGATTAGTTATCTGTAGAATATCTAGAGTATAAACTAGTTAAAACAAATTCAATTCCAGTAACTAGTTTTAATTTCATGTAATATAGTAGACAATTGAAATATAAAAAAGTTTCTATTTTTATTTAAGAACACAAATTCATTTCATCAATTCTTGACTGCAATCTCTGTATTTGTTCTCTCCATTGTGCTGTTTCATAGCCTTGATCTTGGAGTCCTATAAAAGCTGAGACTTTCATATCTGGATTATCAATTTGTTTATTCTTTTCTGCAATAATTCTCCAGATTTCTTGTGCAGATTCCATAAAATCATCTAGAGAAGAGTTCTCATAAGGTAAATTATCTACTTGATAAAAAGCGTTTAAATTAATTCTTAGAGCAACCCCTTTATTTACATATTCATCAATAAAACTTGATATCTCGTCGACAAAGCCTTGATGGATTCTTTGTTCATTTCCTTCTCTTGATTCTCCTTCTGCTAAATAAAACTCTGGCAAATAAACAAAATTTACCATTAATCCGAAATCGCTTCCATGTTTTGCATTATATTGTTGGGTTCTTTCAAAAAGTTGGTCAAACTCATCATCAATTCCTTGTTTTCCATAGATTTCTTTTCCTCTTTCTGTTCTTGTTTCAAGACCAAAATCAAAATCAACTCTATAATTTAAGTTAAGTCCTTGCAAATAATCAAGAAAGTCATCTGTTACAAAATCCCCTCTTGAGTTTAAAGTAACTATTGAAGGTCTTGGCTCTAATTTATTAAGTGAGTGTAATAAGTGGTCTAAATTATCTCTTGAAAGCTCTCTTTCTGAAGTTACATTACCCGAATTATACACAAGAACATGACTATTGTTATCTCTATACAAGTCAGACTCTTCAGTTCTATATCTAGTTAATTTAGCTAATTCATCATCAATAACTTGTCTATTTGTTTCTGGAGAAACAATTTCAGCATCTTTAACTCCGCAACCATTACATTGATATGGACATCCTGCTTCATTATCAATAAGTATTACTTCTCTTATACCTAATTGATCTATTTTAAGATTAAAGTTATGTGCTGTCATCTTACACCCTTACATTTTCAATAAGAACAATATTACTAAACATAACAAAACCAAACCCCAAAGCCAAACAAAGCTTTGTTGCTTTTTTCCTTGTTTTGATTGATAATAGTATGTTAGTGAACTTTGTTCCATTTTGACACCCCTTTACTATCATTAAGTAAAATAGGAGACTACTTAAAGGTAATCTCCCCCAGTAGGGGCGAAAAACAATAGATTTATATATAAAAACACATTATTATACTATATGGATACTGAATTATTAAAAGAAATTGGGCTTACTGATGGCGAAATCAAGGTATATTTAGCATTATTCAAACTAGGTCCAAGTTCAACTGGACCAATAGTTAAAGAATCTAAAGTACATTCTTCTAAGGTTTATCCAATCTTAGATAGGTTAATTGACAAAGGTCTTGTATCATTTATCAAAGAAGGCAAGAAAACAATTTATACATCTAATTCCCCAGATACAATTCTTTCATTTTTAGATAAAAAACAGACAAAGATTGAAGAACAAAAAAAGTCTGCAAAAGGTTTGGTTAAAGAATTAGAATTAATGAAAACAATTGAAACAGCAAAAACAGAAGCAACTGTGTTTAAAGGTGTAAAAGGATTAAAAACAGCATATAGAACTGCTATTAAAGATGTAAAAAAAGGTGATCTTACTTATGAGATGTTTTTACCTCCTGTAAAAGATCCTTTAATTAACTTTTTTATAAATCATGTAAAAAGTATTTCTAAATCTGGAATTAAACAAAGAATGTTATTTAATGAAACATGCCCTGAAGCAACTGCAGTGGAGAAATTTGCCAGAGTTAATGTGAAATATATATCTCAGGAGTTTATATCTCCTGCAGAGATTTGTGTTTATGGTAATAATACAATTATTTCAACAACTGCAGGCAAAGAATATATAACATTCCTTGTCAAGAATAAAGAAATTGCAGATTCTTTCAAGAGTCAATTTAATTATATCTGGAATCAAGAAGTAAATACATATTTTGGTTTAGAAGGAGTTAAAGCTGTGTTTGATGAAATTCTTAATTACAAAGAATTCTATTTTATTGGTGGTAATTGGGGAATTATAAAATATTACAAAGAATTTTTTGAAGATTGGAATAAAAAAAGAGAAGAAAAAGGAGTTTATTGGTATGATCTAGTCGACCAGGAAGTATTGGTAAAGCAAAGAGATGTACCAGAGCTAAAACATTATGAAATAAAAATATTACCACAAGAAGTTACAAGTCCAGCAGTAATTTTAGTCTATGGAAATAAAGTTGTTAACATTCTCTGGAAAAAGAAGGCAATACTAATTGTTATTGAAAATAAAGAGATAACAAGCCATTATTTGAAATATTTCGATATGTTATGGAAGAATAGCAAATCTAATTAATATTTCTAAAAACTTCCTTCCCACCAAACTTAACAACTTCTCCATTATCAATAAATAAAAACTTATCACCTATTTCTTTTGCGAAGTTGTGGTCATGGGTTACAATTATCATTGTCATTCCTTCTTTGGCTAAGTTTCTAATAACTTCTAAGACACTTTTGACTAATTCTGGGTCAAGTGAAGAAGTAATTTCATCTAACAACAACAAATCTGGATTCATTATTAATGATCTTGCTATTGCTACTCTTTGTTTTTGTCCTCCACTAAGTTGGTGAGGAAAATGGTTTATTTTATCTGTAAGTTTAATTTTCTCTAAAGCATTAATACTATTTTTATAAACTTCTGTTTTTCTTCTTTTTTGCACAACTAAAGGAGCTAACATTAAGTTTTCTAAAACACTCAAGTGTTCCCAGATATTGAATTCTTGAAAAACAATTCCTATTTTATCTTTATAATCACCTTTGAAGATTATTTCACCGTTATTTATTCTCTCTAAACCCTTAATACATCTAAGTAATGTTGATTTTCCACATCCTGATGGACCTAAGACTACTAAAACCTCTGCTTTATTTATTTTGAAGTTTATATTCTTCAAAATCTTTTGATTTCCAAACTTTTTTGTTAAATTCTTAACCTCTAACATGTTTTCCCTCTAATTTTTGTAATAAAAAAGTCATTGGTATGATTATGGCTAAGTAAATTAAAGCTACAACAGTATAAACTTCTAATGGTCTGTAAGTTATACTGATTAAATTATTTCCTTGATGTAATAATTCATTAACAGCTATTACTGAAGCTAATGAAGTTAATTTTATTGTTTCAATATATCTTCCTGTTAATGGTGGTAAAATAACTTTTAATGCCTGAGGAAAGATTATACGAGTTAGTAATTGTAATTTTGTTAAACCAATAGCTTTTCCTGCTTCAATTTGTCCTCGAGAAATACTATTTACTCCTGCTCGAAATATTTCTGAGCAAAAAGCTCCTAAGATTAAACTTAGTCCTAAGACTGCTGTCCAAAACGCACTTAAATCTATTCCTAATAAAGGTGTTACAGCATAAAACAACCAGATTAGGAATACAAGTAGTGGTAAAGCTCTTAATATTTCAATAATCCATCTTGTTATTTCGCTAATTATTTTATTATCACTGTCTTTTAATAAATAAAAGATGAAACCAATAATGGTTCCAAAAAAGATAGTTAAGACTGCTAACTCCAATGTTACTAATGCACCACTAACAAAAGCTTGTTTGTGATTAAAAATAACATTAAAGTTCCAGTCATAAGTCATCTAACTCACTTCTTTGTAAGTTTTCTCAACTTTGAACCATTCACAATCATACTGAGCAGCTGTTTTCTCTAGATCTCCACTTGATTCTAAGTAATCAAGAGCATTGTTAAGGAAATTTAGTAATTCCTGATCTTCTGTTCTTGTTGCCCATGTTATTGGTGTTGTTGAGTATGGACTTCCTAACATATCTTTGACTTCAGAATGTTCATTAAGGTATCCCTTGATTGTATCACTTGCAGAAAAACCAGCATCTGCTTTACCAGTTGAGACTGAAACTAATGGCATTGTTAAGTCTGAACTTTTTTCTAATACAACTAATTCTGCTTCTGGTAAATATTTTTGAGCATAAATATAACCATATTCTCCTTGAATCACTGCTAATTTTACATCTTTGTTGTTTAAGTCATCCATGGCTTTTAGTTTTGTTTCATCTGCATTAACAATAATACTATTTCCAGCATAGAAAAATGCATCAGTAAATGCAACACTTGTTGATCTTCCAATTGTTGGATATAAGCCTGCGATTGCTGCATCGCATTTTCCTGTTTTGAGATCTGCTGTAAAACCTCCCCATGTTGACTCAACATATTCTATTTCTAGTCCACTATCTTCTGCAACCATTTCAGTTATATCTATTAAAAAACCTGAAACTTCACCTGTATCTGGATCTTTAATCACAGATGGTGGCCAAGGCACATAACATGCTTTTAATTCTCCTTTATCAATTACTTTTTGAAAAGTAGTTTCTTCTAACTCCAAAGTTTGTGGTGTTGTAATTAATGCAACAACTGCTATTAAAACAGCCACAATTGCAATTAAAATTGATGCTGTATCTTTCATTTTATTTACCCCCAACTTTTTTTACAGAAAAGATAAACTGTTTGTTATCAAAGAGTAAGGACCTAAAAAGCTTATTAATATTTGTAATCACAATTGTGACTATAAATAGAAAGGTTTATATAGAAGTTCATATATCAAATAAACATGGACACATCAATCTTAGAAGATATTGGACTTACAGGTGCAGAAATCAAAGTATTTATGACTTTATTAGAAATAGGTTCTTCAACTGCAGGTTTAGTTGTTGAGAAATCTGGTTTACAAAATGCTGTGGTCCATAGAGCTTTTCATTCTTTAGCTGAAAAAGGGCTTATAACTTATGTAAAAGAAGGTAAGATCAAACATTATCAAGCTATTGAACCAAAATTATTATTAGGCTTTTTAGATGAAAAGAAAAAACGTTTAGAAAAAATCCTGCCAGAGTTAGAAGCAAAAAAACATCTTGCTAAAGAAAAACCACAAGCAATTATTTTCAAAGGACAAAGAGGAGTCAAAGAACTAATAAACTTAATGTTAGATACAAATGCAAAAGAATATTTTGCATATGGTGGTGGACAAAAGAGTGATGAGTCTCTAGGCACATATTTCTGGGAGGGTTTTCATAAAAAAAGGATTTCTAAAAAAATAAAAGCTAAATTATTATTTCATTCTTCATTAGAATGGTGGGGTGAACAACTTAATGAACTTAAGTTAACTACAGTTAGATATACTAAAAAAGATTTTGAAGAACTAACAGAAACAATAATCTGTGGTAAAAGAGTTGCAATAATTATTTACTTGGATAAGCCTTTTGGGTTCTTGATTGAGGAGGAATCTGCTGCAAAGTCTTATAAGAAGTTCTTTGAGTTGTTGTGGGGATAATCACTGGTAAATCTTATCATGGTGATCATAATCTTCAAAAGAAACAATCTTATTTTCATGATCAATTACAAAGACTAAAACAAAATGCCCAATATGAATTCTTTTTATGCCTTTCATATTGTAATGTAAATCTTTAAATCTCTTTTCAGGATTAGATAGAATCCATTTCATCTTTTTATCTACATTATTATAATGTTGTGGATCTTTTTTTCTAAGTTTAGCTAACTTTTTAGTGACTTCTTCACTATACAAGTCTTTATACATTATCTATGCTACCTCTTTCTCAAACTCCTTCCTAGAAATATGTTTACCTTTCATAATCTTAGCTAGTTTAATTTTGTATTCAGGCCTTAACTGAGGCTCAAGACAAGTTTCTTCATAATCATTAACAACTAAATCAATAGCCTGAGATTTATCTTTAAGACCAAATTTAGCTTTGACTATATTCAATATTCTATTTGTATGATCATCGATGTTTATTATTGCTTGTACCATATTAATATCACCTTAATATGGTATTAATATGGTATTAATATATAAGTCTTTCGGTTATATATAGATAATATTTATAAACAAGCCTTAGATGTCTATTGCTATGAGTAATATGGATTTCAAAGATAAAGTAAAGAATCTTCTAGAGAATCATAATAATATACTAGATAATCCAAAAAGAGCAGATCTAATCCAAGCAGCTATTGATGATAGAGAAGCTATTGAGACTGCTTCTGGAGCATTAGCTACATGGACTCCTAAGGATTCTACTGGTAGGAGCCCAAAGGATACTGTTATAGTAAAGAATGGAGTGAGTGAGACAAAGATTGATTGGACATCTCCAAATAATATTCCATTAAGGCCAGATGTTTTTGATGCATTATTAGAAGATGCACTAAAGATTCTTTCAAAAAAAGACAAACTCTATATTATGAATAAAGTAGTTGGAGCAGAATCAAATTATGCTTTGCCTACAAAATTAATAACAGACAAGGCATTGAGTGCATTATTTGTAGATAATTTATTTAGAAATGTGCCAGATGATATTGAAAAAAGTGTTTTCCATAACAAAAGTTTTACATTAATTGCATTACCTTATGATAAAATTGATAATGTTAAATATGCTGGTGAATTAAGGAAAAAAGCAAATGGAAAAACAAGTGATATGGTTATTGCATTAAACTGCGATAGAAAAATTGGTTTAGTTTATGGATCTGGTTATTGTGGAAGTATGAAAAAACTATTATTTACAGCAATGAATTATTTATTACCAGATGAAGGAATCTTACCATTACATTGCTCTGCAAATGTTGATGATAAAGGAAATAGTGCTTTATTTTTAGGTTTATCTGGAACTGGAAAAACAACTTTATCTACAGATGCAAAAAGAAAAATGATTGGTGATGATGAACATGGTTGGTGTAATGATGGAATTGCTAATTTTGAAGGTGGATGTTATGCAAAATTAATTGATCTTAATCCAAAAAAAGAACCAGAGATTCATAAAGCTGTTTTTACTAAAAGACCTGTATTAGAAAATGGTGTTATAATAGAAAATGCAATGATGTATCCTAATGGTAAATTTGATTTATACGACGACAGATTAGCACAAAATTCAAGAGCAGGCTATCCATTAAGCTTTTTAACAAATATTAAAGATGACTCTAAAGCTGGGCATCCAAAAACTATTTTGTTTTTAACAGCAGATGCAAATGGTGTTTTACCACCAATATCTAAATTAACAAAACCACAAGCAATGCTTTGGTTTATGATGGGTTATACAAGTAAATTAGCAGGTACTGAAGTTGGAATTACAGAACCTGTTTCTAGCTTTTCAAGATTCTTTGGACAACCATTTATGCCAAGAAACCCAGAAGATTATGCAAAACTTCTTGGAGATAATATGGATAAACACAAAGCAAATGTATTTTTATTAAATACTGGTTGGAGTGGTGGCCCATATGGAATTGGTAAAAGAATGGATATTGTATTAACAAGAAGATTAGTTGATGCTGCATTAAATGGAGAATTAGATAATGTAGAATATGAAGAAGATGAGTTATTCCATGTTCTTGTTCCAAAGAGTTGTGATGGTGTTGACGACGAGATTCTGCAACCGAAAAATACTTGGAAAGATAAAAGAGAGTTTGACAAAAGAGCTGAGAAATTAGCTAATGATTTCTTAAATCACTTTTACAATGCTTATGGAAAAGCAAACATTGACGAAGAAGTTAAAAAGCAATGTCCTGGGAAGTGAATATGACCTATTACGACTCAATAGCCAAAGGCTATACAGAATTGCATAAAGATGAGCAATTAAAGAAAATTCAATTGATTAAGGATAATTTAGTTCTTGCTAAAGAAGATCTTCTACTTGATGTTGGATGTGGGCCTTATTTTGCAGACTTTGAATGTGAAGTAGTTGGTATTGATCCATCAATTGAGCTTTTGAAATTAGCTAAGGTTCCAGTATGCCAAGCAATTGCTGAAAACTTGCCATTTAAGAACAATAGTTTTGATGTAATTGTAAGTATTACTGCTTTGCAGAACTTTGAAGATCTTGATAAAGCACTAGATGAGATTAAACGAGTAGGTAAAAAAAGGTTTGTGATTACTTTTTTACAAAAGGCTGCTAAAAAGGATTTATTCTTAGATAAGATCAATGAGTATTTTACAGTAGAGAAGATTATCATGGAAGATAAGGATATTATTCTATTCTTAAAGTAAATGATGCTATAAAATTTCTAAAATTTTATAAATACTAAATCCCTTGGCTAGTATATGGGAGTATTTGATGAAGTTGCTGTGGTGGATGTAGAAGCTAAATATTCTAGATTTGTATCTTTCTTAATAACTATAATCAAAAGTATGAATCCTGGATTATATAGAAGATTAAGTATGAGAACAGTAAAAAAAGCCACTATGTACTTAATTAATTTGATTATCTTTTCAATGATTGTATTTATGGTTGTTTTGATTCCATTTATAGTGAAAATGCCTATGGTTTTGAATGAAGAGCTTGTGAAAATACAAGATCTGAAAATGTCTTCTTCAGTTGATATTGTTGATACAATAAAACTCAATACACCAAGGATTACAATAGGGGATAATGAAACATATGATGGAGAATTATTGTTTGCTACAGAACATGATGTAAAAAGAAGAAATACAATGTGTATGTTATCTAGAATTTGGTGTTATTTTGATAATGATCCAGTTGTTTATGATGCAGAAACTGCAAAAGATTTTTTTGATAATGAGAAAAAACTTAGTACAAGTGTGTTTGCAATAATAATATTGATGTTACCAGGAATACTTATTGCATTATTTGCTTATTATTTAATCAAGTTTGCATTGATAATTGCAATATTATCATTATTAATGCATGCTTTATGTTTAGGTCTAAAATACAATATTCCTTGGAAAAAAGTAATAGTTATAGGTATTCATAGTTCAACTGTTATGATATTACTAGATGTTGTATTAGGATTCTTTATTCCATTGAATATAATTCCATTATTATTGTATATTTTATTATTCTCTGTAGCTATTTGGTTTGTTGGAGAAGGTTATACTGGAAAAAGATGGTAGAATTAAAAGAAGTTATAAATCCTAGACAAACTGTTCTTATTACTTGTAAAGGGAATGTTGAAGTTCTAGGGAAAGAAGTAGAGAAAGAAAATATTATGCCAGTTGCTTGGCATACTCCTTTATCTTATGATCCTCCATTGTATGGCATTGCTTTGCATAAAAATAGGTTTTCTTTGAAATTGGTCAGAAGTTCTGGTAACTTTATTGTAAATTTTATGCCTTATTCATTTAGAAATCAAGTTAATAAGCTTGGTAAAGTTTCTGGGGAGTTTGTAGAGAAATTTGAAGAGAGTTTGCTTACTAAAGATGATGGTGAAACATTAGATTGTCCAAGGGTTAAAGAGGCTTTGGCTTATATTGAATGCGAAGTTTTGAATGAAATTGATGCAGGAGATCATATTTTTGTTATTGGTAAAGTTGTTCATGTTGTTAAGGTTAATACAGGTAATAGATTACTGTATAAAGGAAATAGTGAGTTTACGACGACAGAAGATTAGAAATATTTAAATAATATAATATCCAGAATTTAATATATAACTAATTAGGTGTTACAATGAAAGATCTTGATATGTATTATATATTTAGGAAAATAAGAAAACCAAAGACAGTAATTACTTGGTTAGATAAATTAACATTTCCAAGGATTTTGATTTTATGGTTGTTTATTATTACATTCTTTGGATTACTTTATTATTTTTTTGCAAATGGAAATTCTTTTCTATTCTGGAATATAAATAGAGATACAATAAGTACTGTTGCTGATAGTATTTATTTTAGTTTTATTACAGCAACTACAACAGGTTATGGGGATGTATTACCTACTGGTGCATTTAAAATCATTGCAATAGTTGAAGTTATTGCTGGTCTATTATTATTAGCTTTAGTTACATCAAAATTAGTTTCTATAAAACAAGATGCAATACTTGGAGAATTATATGAATTATCTCTTACTGAGAAAATTAATAGATTAAGATCAACACTTTTATTATTTAGGCAAAACTTAAGTAGACAAATAAATAAAATTGAAACTGGCAAAATTAAAAAAAGAGAAATAAAAGATCTTTATGTTTATACTGCTTCTTTAGAAGATGTTTTAATAGAGACAAAGGCATTATTTAGTAAGAAAAGAAAGAATCATTTTGTACAAGACATTGATCATGTAAGTACAGAATTAATATTTAGTAGTATTTTGAAATCATTTGAGAGATTGAATGTGTTAATTGCAATAATGAATAGAAGGAAAGTGGTTTGGAAAAGTAAATTAGCTGTTAATTTGATTAAGAAATGTATAGATTTAAATGAAGAATTGTTTAAAAGTTTGAATTCTAAGAATTTAATGCCAACAACATTAGAAGACCTAAAAGCAAGGAAAGATATAGTTATTCCTAAAATAAAGAAAGGATTGGTGAAGAAGAGGAAGAAGTGAATAGTAGAAAGTTAAGAATTGGTGAAGAAAAGTTTTATTCTGTCAATCCTCTTGTGTTTTCTTGAGTTACATCAGCTTGATCATGTTTAAAAAGATAAACTTCAACTCCATTACCAAGTTTTAATGCGTTTGTATCAATAACTTGTGAATTAGATGAGAATCTTGATTTTAATGATAATTGAGTATATTGAGTTCCGTCTTCTCTTTCTCTTGCAAGAATTCTAAGTCCATCTGTTGTTGGTTTTCCTTTTATTGACTGCCCAGATTTTTGGAATGATTCAGGATCTAAGACATAACCTTGTAAAGTAGCTAAAACAGATTGTTCATATGGAGTATATTTACTTATGTCAGATCCTTTGTATTTTATTGGTGTTGTTATTCTAACAGATTGAGGAGTACCATCATCATATTTTGCATGAGAACCATAAGCAAACACAGGAACAACATCTGGTGCTAAACCTTTTTCAAGTAAATATGCTTTGTTTCTGAATCCTAATTCAATTCTTCGTTCTGTATCTTGGTGTAGAGTTGGGAATGGATAAATATGTTCTCTATAACCACCATTTGCTGGACCAAACTCAACAGGAGGTTGTATTAAACCCATTTCACCCATTTTCATTTGACAAGCAAATAACGTTCTTCCTAAATCTTCTTCAATTTCATGTCTATGATCTTCCATAAAAGTTAGAATATCTTGTTCATCTGGGCCAGCAGATTCATGAATTCCTATTAAATAAGTTTTAGATGCCTCATCATATGTTTGCCATTCTGAAACAATTCTTCTCCAAGTGTTTCCTGAAGTTGTTCCGCCTGGAATCGACTTGTTTAATTTGGATTGAGCATTTTTCTTATCAACATCTATTCCAAGTTCTCTTTTAATTCTTGATTTAGCTTCTGGTGAAGTTACTGTTGTTAAATCACTTAAGTCAATTCCTTCATCTTGTAAAAATCCTTGGAATTCTTCTGAAGCTAAAGTTCCTTCTACCATAAGTTCTTTGAAGTATTTGCCTGATTGAGTTTCTGTTTTTATTTCTCCTGATAATAATCCAGCTAAACTAAATAATGATCTAAAACCAGGGAGTTCATCACTCCCATATGCTTTAATCTGCTCTCTTGCTGTTATTCCTGTGTATTTTTTAAATAATTCAAATTGTAATTTTCTATCTTGAGAAACTTTTTTAGATAATTCATGTAAGAAAAGAGAATAACGATTATCTTTAAGTGAGATTGTATGTATGTTTAAATCTGATAATTCTTCTCTGAGTTGTTCTGTACCTATTTGTCTTACATAATCTAAATTAAATTTATCAACATAAGCTTGATGTTCTGCTGT
>CAZKVI010000007.1:0-31524 GCA_964556185.1 uncultured Methanosarcinales archaeon | reverse complement strand
GTAATTTTCTATCTTGAGATACTTTTTTAGATAATTCATGTAGGAAAGGAGAATAAATTGAGCTTCGCGGATTTACACTTGCTTTATTCTTATCATCTGGGTGTAATCCTTCTAACTCTTTTCTGAGCCGTACTAAATCTGTTTGTCTTACATAATCTAAATTAAATTTATCAACATAAGCTTGATGTTCTGCTGTTAATAAAGGCATTCCTTGTTCTTTTACAAGTTCTTTGAGATATTTGCCTGCTTTAGTTACTGTTTTTGTTTCTCCTGATAATAATTCAGCTAAACCATTTAATGATTTATAACCAAGAATTGCATTAGTTCCTAAAGAACTAATCTGTTCTCTTGCTGTTATTCCTGTATATTTTTTGAATAATTCAAATTGTAATTTTCTATCTTGAGATACTTTTTTAGATAATTCATGTAGGAAAGGAGAATACAGGTTAACATTAGGAGAGATTGTATGTGTATTTAGACTTGATAATTCTTCTCTGAGTTGTTCTGCACCTATTTGTCTTACATAATCTAAATTAAATTTATCAACATAAGCTTGATGTTCTGCTGTCAGTAAAGGCATTCCTTGTTCTTTTGCTAGTTCTTTGAGATATTTGCCTGCTTGTGTTTTTGTTTTTGTTTCTCCTAATAATAATCCAGCTAAACCAACTAATGATGTAAAACCAGGGAGTTCATCAGTTCCTCTATGAGTAATTTGCTCTCTTGCTGTTATTCCTGTTGCTAATTGAAATATTAAATATTCTAATTCATTTGCTTGAACAACAGAGGTTGCTTTATCTCTTTTTTTGGATTTTATTCCAATCTCTCTTCTAAGTTCTTCAGGAGTTCTAGAACTAGCGTATTCACTAATAGCCTCAACTATATGTTCTCTAGTTGCACCCTCTGGAAATTCATTAATTAGATCAATTAATGTCATTGTGATTTAATATTAAAGATATGGACATACCAATATATAATCTCTTATGGATTTTTCTACAAAAACGCAGGATTATAAGCAGAAAAATGTAGAATTAACAATATTATATATTGAAATGTATTTTTAGCCTAAATATATCAAAATCAATATAAATGCTTTCGAAACCTTTATATAGGACCTACTCACCATTACATTTTATTCATTCTCAATATGATTTCTGAGAATATAAGTGATTATACATGGTAGACGAAAACAACACTTTACACGGAACAACCACACTTGGTTTAGTATGTAGGGACGGAATTGTAATAGCTGCTGATAAAAGAGCTACTGCAGGGCATCTTATTGTTAATAAGAATGCTGAGAAAGTCCATCAAATACATAAGAATATGGCAGTCACTCTAGCAGGTACTGTTAGTGATGCACAATTATTAGTTAAATTAATCAAAGCAGAACTTGCTCTAAAAGGTATAAGATCTGGTAGAGATCCTACTGTGAAAGAAGCAGGGAACTTATTAGCAGGCTTAGTTTATTCAAACATTAGAAAAATGTCTATGATTCCTGGTGTTAGCCACTTTTTATTAGGTGGAAAAGACACCGATGGATTCCATTTATATGATATTTTTGCAGATGGATCATTAACAGAAGAAGATAAGTATGTTTCATCTGGAAGTGGCTGTGTTTTTGCATTAGGTGTTTTAGAAACACTATACAATGAATCAATTACAGTTGAAGAAGGAGTTGAATTAGCTATAAAATCAGTTAATGCTGCATTACAAAGAGATAGTGCATCTGGAAATGGAATTAGAATAGTTACAATTACAAATGATGGTGTTGAGAAAGTACTTGATCAAGATATTGACACTGGAATAAAAAGTAAATAAATCAATTAAATAAGAGTGAGATTCTTTAAATTCAAATTAAAATGAGTAAAATCATCAAAGAAATTTTAAAGCACCTACCTGATAACAAGGTTAGTGATGCATGCTTTGAAGGAGCAAACATTGTTCTTTATACAAAGGATAAAGACTTTTTCTTAGATAACAGTGGAATGATTAGAGAAGTTGTTAATAAGATTAAGAAAAGGATAGAATTAAGACCAGATCCTTCAATTACTTTAAAGAAAGAAGATGCAGAAGAAATAATTAAGAAATTAATTCCAGAAGAAGCAGGAGTGGTTTCTGTTATTTTTGATACAGAAAGATCTAGAGTAATTATTGAAGCAGAAAAGCCTGGGTTGGCAATTGGAAAACAAGGCAGTATTTTACGTGAACTTAGAGAGAAAATATTATGGGTGCCATTAGTAAAAAGAACACCACCAATAAGATCTAAATTAATTGAGAATATTAGATTAGTATTATATCAAAATAGTGAGTATAGAAGAAAATTCCTTGATAAAGTCGGACATAGAATATATGATGGTTGGTTGAGAGGAGAAAGACAAAATGAGTGGATTAGAACAACTTTCTTAGGAGCAGGAAGACATGTTGGTAGAAGTTGTATATTTCTCCAGACACCAGAATCAAGAATATTATTAGATTGTGGTATTGATATTGCAGCAAAAGAAGAAAACTCATATCCTATTTTAGAAGCTCCTGAATTTAGAGTAGATGAATTAGACGCAGTAATTTTATCTCATGCACACTTAGATCATTGTGGTTTTATTCCTTACTTATTTAAATATGGGTATAGAGGTCCTGTTTATTGTACAGCTCCAACTAGAGATGTTGCAGCATTATTACAATTAGATTTAATTAAAATCCAAAGATCTGAAGGAAAAGAACCAATTTATACTTCTGATGAAGTTAAAGAGTTTGTAAAACATACTGTTTGTTTAGATTTTGATGAAGTTGCAGATATTACACCTGATGTTAGAATGACTTTGTATAATGCAGGTCATATTTTAGGTAGTGCAATGGTACATTTACATGTTGGAAATGGATTACATAATATGCTTTATACTGCAGATATGAAATTTGCAAAAACTGAATTACTAGCACCTGCTGTAATACAATTCCCAAGATTAGAAACAATGATCATAGAAGGAACTTATGGTGGAAAATCCAATGTTCTAGAATCAAGAAGAGAATGTGAACAAAGATTTGCAGATAAGATTGGTGGAGCTATTAAAAGAAAAGGAAGAGTATTGATTCCTGTATTAGGAGTAGGAAGAGCACAAGAAGTTATGCTTTTATTAGAGAAATTGATGAGAACAGGACAATTAGATAAAATTCCTGTATATATTGATGGAATGGTTTGGGATGTTTCTGCTATTCACTCAGCTTATCCAGAATTCCTTAATTCAAATATTAGAAAATTAATATTCCATAAAAATCAAAACCCATTTTTATCTGATATATTCAAAAGAGTTGGATCAGCAAAAGAAAGAAAAGATATTATTGAAGAAGAAAATAGTTATATTGTATTAGCTACATCTGGTATGTTACAAGGTGGACCTTCTGTTCAATATCTAAAAGCATTTGCAGATTCGCCTAACAATCAATTAATGTTTGTATCTTATCAAGGAGAAGGTTCTCTTGGTAGAAGAATACAACGTGGTGAGAAAGAGATTTTATTTGAGTCTGGGTTAAATAAATCAGAAATGATGGAATTGAAAATGCCAGTTGAAACAATTGAAGGATTGACTGGTCATTCTGATAGAAGACAATTAATGAGTTTTGTTTACAAATGTACACCTAAACCAAAGAAAGTTATAATTAATCATGGAGAGAGTTCAAGATGTATAGATTTAGCAAGTTCTATTTACAAAACAAACAAAATTGAAACATGTTCTCCAAAGAATTTAGAAGCTGTAAGATTGAAGTAGATATTAGTAAGGCTTAAATACTCCATTTCATTTCTTTAAAAAATGATATTAGAACATCATACTGATATAACTGATTATGTTGTTGGTAATGATCCTAGAACAACTTCCCCTAATCCAAAACCCATTCTTGAAGATATTAGTTCTGGACCTGAATTTAGAATTTTAGAAATTCCTCAATATAGACATAAAGTATTATATGAAGCTAGACAACAAATAGGAGTAGACTCTAAAGATGTTTCTGAAGCAATTGGGTGTACACCTACTACTTATTCAACTTATGAAACATTAAAAACAACTCCAACAAAAAATAGGAGGGATACAATTATAGCTTTTTATGCTGATAAAGGAATTGATATTTCTCATGAAGATATATTATCAAGAGATGTAGTTGTGGCAAAAGTTATAACTAAAAATGCTACATTAGTTGAAGCAAGAAAAGCATTGGAATTAAAAACAGAACAAATTGCAAAAGAACTAGGAATTTATGCATCTAATTACTCAAATATTGAGAACATGGATATATATCCTGGTGTAGATTTACAAACAAGGATCTGTGATTTTTTTAGAAGTAAGGGAGTTTTTGTTCTTGAAGAAGAACTTTTTCCAGAAGAATTAAACTATCTTACTAAAGGAGAAAGACCATATGAACCAGATGTTGTTCCTTTGGATTGGATAAATAAAGATGTGTTAATAGTTAACCCTGAAGAAGAATTAGAAAAAAGAGAATTAAAAATAGTTGTTGATAAAGTTTTAAGATCATTAGAAGCAATTAGGCCTTTTTCAGATGTAGAAATGGAAACTAAAGGAAAATATGAACAAATACTTAGGGAACTATTTGGTATTGATACAGAAGAGTATTCTACAAAAGAGATAGGAGAAAGATTAGAACTATCTTCAACAGATGTACGGAGAATAAGAAATCGTGCTTTAAGAGTATTAAGACGTCCATACATAGCTAAAGAATTACGTCCTTTCTATAAAAATAATTAAATTTATTTCACAATATAGCCTTGAATTTCATCTAAGTCTTCATGGGCTACTTCTAAGAACCATTTCATATCTGGGTAAATAACAATAGTAGCTCCTTGTGATCCACATTGACCCATACATCCTGTTTTTGTTAAAAGAATATCACTTGCTAATCCTTGTGATTGTAGAAAACTTTTCAACATTAAATAAATTTGTTCGCCATGAGAAGGTTCTGAATCATCTTCATGATGATGATTATTAACACCTACAAAAACGTGCTTTTTGTATGAAATGTGGGGAACAGTTTTCATTTAAAATCGAAGATTTGGGTAGCTTTTAAATGTTATTATTTTGATTATTTTTTGAAAAAGTTTTTATACTCTTGAGTCATGAAAAATTTCATAACAGTTTTAAATGATTAATGTAAAATTGAATTGAGGTGATTTTATGGGAAAGAAACAAGCACTTTTTACTGCTGGATTTGTTTTTGCAGTTGTTGCAATTGCACATTTAGCAAGAGTTTTTATGGGAAGTACTTTATTGATTGGAAATCTTAATGTTCCTGTTTGGTTGAGTATTGCAGCATTTTTTATAGCAGGAAGTTTGAGCTTTTGGATGTTTAAATCAATCAAATAATTTTTCAAGTTTATTTAGAGAAATAGATTTGAAATCTTTTACAAACATATTTGCTTTTGGTAATCTTTCTTTAGGTAGAGTAGTTGTTAAAGCAATAACTTTCATACCTGCTTTTTTTGCAGCAATAATTCCAGCTGGAGAATCTTCAAACACAACACATTCACTTGGTTTGGTTTTCAATAGTTTTGCAGCCTTGAGATATACTTCTGGGTGTGGTTTACGATGTTTAACAGATTCAATAGATAATATTGGCATTCTTATGTTTAATTTTGCTGATTTTAATGATTTAATTATATTATGTCTATGACCGCCTGAACCAATGCATTTCTTGATCTTATGTTTTTTTAATTCATTATAGAATCTTCTAAAGCCAGGAACAATTATTAGTCCATGATCAATTAAGTATTGTTCATAATCTTGTGAACGCTTTTCTACCCATTCATCAATATCTTCATTAATTTTGTATTTTTGAAATATAGCATGCATTATGTGTCTAGCACCAGTACCCGTGAATTCTTTTTTCCATTGCTTCAATGGAATCTTTATATTGAAGTTTTTTAGAGTATGTCTAAAAGATAATCTATGGGCAGGCTCAGAATTAACAATTACTCCATCAAAATCAAAAATACAGGCTTTAAGCATGAAGCTTTAATAGAATTGATGTTTTTAAATTCTTTTATTTGAATTATTCTCTATGCATGGGGATTATTTTACGCCTATCATGAACAGCTGCTCTTCCTGCAGCAACTAATGTAGGTTTACTATAATTTAAGATTTGTTGAAGTGATTGATCAAAATCTACTTGAACATCAGTTCCTAATTTAAATGCTTGAGAATAAGATTCATTTGCTTTGGGTTCAACAATTCTATTATTAGTTGCCCCGCCAGCCAATGTATGTGCTGGATAAGCATTATTAAAATAAACTGTAGAACCTCTTCTTACGTCTTCTGGACAACCAGGCCATTCATAAACTGCCTGTAAATTCATATTATCAACATAACCTTCTCTATCAAAAGCAACTGTCCAATAACCAACATCATCATTTACTATTGCTCTAAGATCACTTGATTTATAAGATTCAGTATTCATAGTCCAATCAAGAATAACAGTTGTTGAGTTAATGTGTTCTGATTCGCTTGGTTCTGCTCCTCTAAGATGAGATAAATTACCTTTTTTTGCAACAATTGTTTTTGCTTCTAATTCTACTTTATGTTTTTTATCATGAGAAAATTTAGTTGTTAGAATATTAGATCTTTGAATTCTTAGTTCTCTTACTTCACCTTGATTTCTACTATCTGTTACATATTCTACTAAATTTAAACTTGGATCAAGTCTTTGAATTGTGATTGTTTCTCTATCTGGAAGTTCTATTTCAACAGGTTTATTATATTTTGCTCTAGTTGTTGGATTTACTGCATCAATATCTAAAACTCTTCCTGTTTCATGAGAAACAGGGACTACAAAACTCATTCCATTATCATAATCCATAACATAAGCTGTACAATCTTCACCATTAATTGTAACATCCAACATTTCTGTCTTAGAATAAGTTGTATCCATTGTAGTTGCATATTCAACTGCTAAATTATGTGCTTTCTGTAAGTTTTGATTTAATCTTAGAGCTGCATTGTGTTCTCGCTGACTATTCAATAGATGAGCAGGTAGTGAGATAGCTTTTCGTACAATTTCAGTTAAACTAAATGCCATGGTGTCAAAAGGGAAAACAGAATCTTATAAAAGCTTTTCTATTTGTAGCAACTAGTTGGTGACTAATATTAGGAAATTTATAATCTTCCGGCTTTTGGAAATACTTTTTTTTCAAGAACTACTTTTCCATTATTTGTTATTTCATCTAATGTTGTTCTTGAATCAATTCTAACATCTGGAGTAATTTTAAAATTATCCCATAAAGCAGTTCTTGCTTCTGCTTCTTCTTTTGGATGGTTTTCTGTTCCTCCAGACTCTGCTGCTAATTCTTGTTGAGAATTAAAGTTTATAAGAGCAATTTGAGTTCTAGAATCACCTGTTGCATATTTTGTCATTGAAACAAGACTTCCTGATTGATCATAAGTTGCTTCCCAAACATGATCATGATTTTCTATGATTGTAGTTACTGATGGAACACCTTCTTTTCCTTGGTACCAATTCAAAACAACGCTTTTTCTATTTGTTATTTTACCTTCTTGATCAGCTCTTGTATATGTTCTTCTTGTTTCTGTTCTTGAAAGTTGAACACTAAGTTGATGTGAAATATTATAAGTTAATAATGTCTCTAATTCACGTTGATTTCTAATACCATGGGAGGCTACTAAATTAAGTCCTTGTCCAGCTTCTTTTTTCCCATATTGTAAACTTACTGCTTCCCCATCTCTATCTACTTTTAGTGTATCAAAACCAGAAGGCATTGATGTGTTAGAAGGTAATTCAACTTCATTTGCAATTTCATAAGTTCCTTGTTGTGGCCAAGAAGCTTCATCTATTGGAATATATAATGAAAAACCATTACTATACTTAGTTGCTCTTAGATTACATTCAAGTGTTTGATCACCTTGAATTAGATCCATTCCTCCATTAAATCTCCTATAACAAATTCCAGCTCCTGGGCTTTGTTCGCCAAATAGTCTTGCAACTCTGTCTTGAAGATCATGCATACTTTCTGCTGGACCTAGATACATTCCACTCATATTTACACCATTTCTCCATATATGATTAATATATAACCCAATATTTAGAGGGAAAGCAGTACTAGTTCTTAAATGAGTATATGATTACTATATAGTAGTTACAAAATAGAAAGGTTTATATAGTAGTATATCCATGAGAATTGGTGTGGAGCCAAATAGGTTCTGTGGGGTGTAAAAATGACAAACGTCTTAAAAGGGGTAATAATTGGATTGTGTATCTTTTTGATTGCTGTAGTTTCAGCTTCATTAGTGTTATTCTATAATGCTGAGTTAACTGAACCAGCTGTAGAAGTTACTATTCAAGAACATAGTTATGCTTCAACAAGTAGATTTTCTAATATTGAAGATATTCATGATATTGTGTTTGCAAATGTTGATGTAATTGATACAGATAATGAAAATGTTATAGTTGTTGATCCTGTCGACGACAATGTTGATACTGATGATGATACTACTGATAATGAACCTGAAGACGATGATGACGATATTCCTAAGCAAATTTATTCTGATTTAGCAGCTATTGAATCTAAATACAATAATTATGTAGAAGATCATGATGCATTTGTTAATGATTTAGATGATGTTGATGATGATGCAGATGATGAAATTGATGACTATGAAAATGCCCTTGATGAAGGTGATCAAGATGACATCGATGGTCAATATGAAGATTTAGAAAATGTTTACAATGATGCTTTAGATCTTGAAGAAGAAATTCAAGACTTCCAAGATGATATTGATGACTTAAGTGACTGGTTAGAGTATTACGAAGATCATTCATATTATGATGATTTAGTACCTGTAGACCTTAGAGATAACCTTGACGAAGTAGAAGATGACGCTGAAAAGCTTGAAGATGACATTGAAGATATACTTGATGATTTAGATGTATACTTCAACACATAGGGCCTGAGAAGGCCAGATTCATTGTTTTAGACCTTTCTCACTTAGTAGTAATAAAATAGAAAGGTTTAAATAGTATAACATATTACTCACTCTTGAGTAATCATTTTATACTCAAAGATCGATCAAAATTAACAACCATATATGGGGGTAAGAAAAAATGAATAAAACAATATTATACGTTTTAATGGCACTGATTTTAGTGTTTAGTGTAGCTGCTGTACCTGTTTTTACAGAAGCACCAGCTGATGAAGAAATTAGCTTTGGACAAGTATATACAAGTACATTTAGATTTGAAGAAAGTTCAACAGGAGTTCTAATGATGATTCCAAGTGGAGATGTACCTGCTACTATGTCATTTTCTCAAGAATGTGAAGACACAAACAATGATAATGTTTGTGATGATGATAATGGAAATGGATACGCAGATGCAATAACAGGAACAATTACATGGGATCCAGGAAACTATGATAACGATATTTATGTTATAACTCTTAATGCATGGGATATGGAAGGTGGATATACTTCTCATACTTTCACATTAATGCCTATTGGATTAGTGATTGAACCTATTTTCCCAATCCAAGATACAAACCCGGCTTTTACTTCAACTCCTATTACAACTGCAGAAGTTGGTGTATTATACGAATATGATGCTGATGCAGTAGATTTAGATGGTAATAATGGTAATCCTTTACAGTATTCATTAACACTTTCTCCAGCTACTATGACAATTGATGTAGATGGATTAATCCAATGGACACCAAATGCAACAGGAAATGAAGATGTTGTTGTTGAAGTTGAAGATGATGATGGAAATACTGCAACACAAAGTTTTACAATTACTGTTACAGAACAACCTGTTCAAAACACTGCTCCAACAATTGATAGTATTCCTGATGATTCAGTTGAAGCTAATCAAACATGGACTTATACTAATGTTACAGCTAATGATGTTGATGTTAATGATACATTAACATTTAGTGTTTCAACAAGTCCAGCTAGTGGATTAACAATTGATTCAGCTACTGGTGAAATGACTTGGACACCTGTTGAAGGTGAAGAAGGTAATTACACAGTTACTGTAACTGTTGAAGATGGTAATGGTGGAAACGCTTCTACTGACTTTAACTTAGAAGTTACTGCAATACCTGAAGAACCAGCAACATGTGAACTTACAATTACAAATGTTGACTTTACACCAGCAGACTTAGTTGTCGAAGCTGGAACAGATGTTAATGCAACTGTTACTGTTGAAACATGTGAAAACACAACTGCAATGAGTTTTGGAATGAGTGTTGTTTACTCAGAAAATCCATTATCTATGTCATTTACAATGGGTTTAGACTTTGGTCCAGTTTCACCTGGAGCTAACACTTATGACATGTCACTCTCAATTCCAGATGATAAAGAAGCTGGAGATTATCCACTTTATGTATCTTTTGGAGCAAGTATGGCAGATAACTCAACAACAAATACAACATCTGAATACTTAATTACAATAACTGAAGCAACAAACCAAACAGGTAATGAAACTCAAAATAACACTGCACCTGTTTTAGATGCAATTGCTGACCAAGAAGCTACTGAAAATGTTGAATTTACATACACAGCTACTGCTAGTGATGATGATAATGATACATTATCATTTAGTCTTGCAACTTATCCAAGTGGTATGACTATTGATTCAGCTACAGGAGTCATTACATGGACACCTGGTGCAAGCGCTATTGGTGATAACTCAGTTACTGTTAGTGTTACAGATGGAACAGACAGTGATACAGAAAGCTTTACAATTACAGTTAGTGAAATGACTGAACTTGATCAAGTAGGTTTAGATCTTGATGAATTAGAAGATGACATCAATGGACTTGAAGACAACTTAGATACTCTTGAAAGTGATGTAGAAGATGCATGGGAAGAGTACGAAGATGCTGAAGACGATGGTGACGATGATGACATGGACGATGCTCAAGATGACTTAGATGATCTTGAAGATGACTTAGATGACTACGAAGATGACTTAGATGAGCTACAAGACAGACTTGATGATTTAGAAGATGACTTAGATGACATCACTAAAACAGTAAGTAATGAAGATCAATACGAAGACTACGAAGATCAAATTGATGAACTTCAAGAAGACATCGATGACTTAGTTGACTTTATTGCTGAGTTATATGACTTAATTGACGATGGAGAACTTGATAGTGATTCAGGTAGTTCAAGTTCAAGCTCAGACACAGGTTCAAGTACTACATATACTCCAACTTACACATACACTTCAGATGATGAAGATGAAGATGTAGAAGTTGTGACTACACCAAGTAATTATGTGCCTTACCAAGACACAGCAAGCACAGTAACAGAAGATAAAAACGATACTTCAGAGTATTTAGTTATCGCTCTGTTAGCAGCTTTAGTTTTACTTGGAGCAGTAGGAGTATTTTTAATGCTTGTAATACTGTTCAAGAAATAAAAAGGATTTTTCCTTTTTTCTTTATTTTCTTTTCTTTATTGATTCTAAACTTTCTTATCCTAACATCTCAACAAGCTTTAATCCAAATTCTTTTGCAACATGAGGACCAGATGCAGTTACTAGCTTAGTATCTACTACAACATCTTGGCTAACCATATTAACTCCTGCTTCTTCTAATGCAGCCATTGAATTAGGTGTTTGATATACTGTAGCATTCTTGCCTTGTAATACACCTGCTTTTGCTAATATCATTGGTGCAATACAGATAGCTGCTAGATTCATGTCTTTGGCTTTTGCTTGCTTTAATAAGTCCATAACTTCTGGATAATTCATTAAATCAGGTGCTCCTTGACCACCAACTACTGCAATTATAGCATAATCATCTAGATTAACATCTTTGACAGTTAAATCTGGTGTTATTGTTTCACCAAGCATACCTGTGCAAGTATTCGTAGTTATAGAAGCAACAATAGCTTCGTGGCCTGCATTCTCTACTTCCATCTTTGGTTCTAGAAGTTCTTCATCTCTAAATTTGTCTTGTGCAATAATAAATAAAACTTTTGCCATTTAATCACCTCGTAATGTACCAATAGTAAGAATTAAAAAAAGGAAAAATAAAAAAATAAATTAACGTCTTTTTCTTCGAGTAGTTCTTTTCTTTGTAGTTCTTCGCTTAGTTGCTTTTCTTCTTGTTACTTTTTTCCTTTTTACAGGTTTTTTCTTTTTGACAACTCTTTTTTTAGCTTTTCTTTTTACTACTCTTTTCTTAGTTGCTTTTTTTCTTTTAGTCACTTTTCTCTTTGCTTTTCTCTTCACTGTTCTTTTTTTTGCAACTCTTCTTTTTGGTTTTCTAGTAACTTTCCTTCTTACAGGTTTTTTCCTAGCGACTTTTCTTTTAGTTGTTTTTCTTTTCACAACTCTTCTAGTCTTTTTTCTTCTTCCTAATAATTTTCTTATGAGCCTTCTTACCATTGAAGATCACCTCTTTAGAAGTAATTACTTGAGAATTTAGTTTATAAATGTTTTTATTTTGGAAGGTAAGATTTAAAAGATGGAAGAGATTCCCTAATAATATGACTAAAGTTAATAGATCACATTTAGAACAGATTCTTCAAGATACAAATAGACCAATTTTGGTTTTGGATCCGCAAGAACAAAGTAAATATAGACCAGAATCTCTTCGTAATTTAGCAAGATATCCCATTCAAAGAATAATTTCTAGTTTGACAGGATGGGGCGCTTCTGATGATGATAAAAAAAGGAAAGAAGAATTGGAAGGAATAGAAAGAGAATTAGATAAGAGTCTTCAATTTGAATATGCTAGAAGTATTGATGAAGTCTATGCAAAATTAGAAGATGGTGAATATGCTTTTGTTTTAACAGGTATTAATGCAGAAGAATTAGGTGTTGAAGCTGCTCAAGGTTTTCAAACAAGAAAAGATTTTCTTTTAGAATTAGCTAGAAAAGGGCAACCATTTGTTGTTAATACTGAAAATTCTGCTGCCAATGTTTTAAGAAATTTAGAAAAACATTATATGTGCGTTACAATAGATGGACCAAATTATGGTAGAGACACTGGATTAACTTTTGTACTAGGGAGTTATGCTATTGGAGAAGCACTTCCTGTAGATAGAGCCCAAATAAATTATGAATAATTCTAAATTATCTCATCGAATTCTGGGTAAGGTCCGTATAAGTCTCCATCGTAATTTGGAGAGGTTGCGACTGCTGTGTCTAAACCAGGGCCTTGTATAATATCACTGCAAACAGTTGCTTCGCCATAACCACCTGAGCAATGACCAGCACCTAAACAAACCATTAAGTCTTCTCTAGTGTACATGTCTTCAATACCTTGTGGTTCAAATCTTATTGTTCTTCTTGCTGTAATAATTTGGTTAAACTTTCCTGTTTCTTCATCTGCTGTTCCTTCATCCCATGCTTGTATACTAATTTGATAAAGATCATCTTCTCCTGTTGTTATAATTCCTTCATTTGGATATAAATCAAATTCAAAGAAAGGTGGTTTTCCTGGTTGAAAACCTATTGTTCTAGCTTTATTAATTGTAATTTCACAATCACCTTTATTACTAATTTCTTTAATTTCAGATGCACTCTCATCATACTCATAAACATATTCACATTCTGTTCTATCTTTTTCTTTGAAAATACCTATTTTTATTTCTTTAATTTGGTCTCTATCATCCCAAAGTGTGAATCCAATTGGAACTGGTTTACCATCATTATTTACATATCCTGTTGTGTCTTCAATTATTGTAGTTGGTTCAATTAAGTGAACTGCAGGTTCTGAATTACCTGGAGCTTCTTTTTGTACAATAGAATAGAATAAATCAAACTCTTGCATTTGTGGATCTCTTGCATCACCACTGTAGATCATTGTTTCTCCGCAACCATTACCATTAACATCTTCTAAAACATTTATTTTTGTTTTTTGAGAACCTGCTGTTAATGATGAACTACCTGAGTATGTTATAGTTAATTCTTTTCCATCTGGATTAGGATCAGTATATACATTTACTCCTCGTACATTAAATGAATATTTTAAAATGTCTTTACTATCATCCATTTTTCTATGGCTGACAAAATCTATCTGAGTTATTTGGTCTGCAGTAACTCCATCAATTGGTTTTATACACATGTAATAAGTTATTCCAGATTCTGTAATTATTCTATCAAATGTTCCTTTATCAGCAGCAGAAAGTGTTGCCCAGTCATTACCACAAGCAGGTGTTCCTGTACCATAAACTTTTTCACAAGTAGTTTCCCAATTAGTATCTGTAATTGTTATAAATTGTCTTTGACCAGTTGAAGTAGTTGTCCAAACACCATATTGATTTAAGTATGCTGGTGTTCCAGAAGGATCTCTTTCAATTTCGCATAATAGATCATCTTTTATTTCTAGAGAACCACTTACTTCTTCAGCTAATTGTAAACTAATATCTATCATTTGTAAGTCTGCATTTAATTCAATACCAAATTCTTCATCTGTTGCATGTGTAAAAATAATACTGCTATGTTCTTCTTCTGTTTTCCAAGGTAATAAATAACCATAGCCACCAGTACCTGCTGTTCCCATTACATCTCCTAACCATACTAAATACCAACGATCATCTTTTAATCTAGCTTCATCTATTCCTCCTGTTAATCTATATTGTCTATTTATAGAATTATCATCAACATTTAAGAAAAAGTCTTTACCATAACCATTTTTTAATTTCACTAATGCTGCAATTTGATTTGTGCCATAATAACCTTGTATTTGTGGACTTAAGCTAGAACCTTGTGTATCACTGTATAACAATACGCTTCCAATTTCTCCTCCTGTCATATCTAGGAATTCTGGTGCAACTTGACAAGAAATTCCTGCAGTAGTTGATAATCTACATCCTAATAAAGATAAGTCTCCTTTTTTTCTAATTGGATATTCTTTTCTTTCTGTTTCATAAACTTGGCCTGATTTGTATTTTACTTCAACTACCATTTTATTATACCATGATTCTGCATTTGAATCAATGTAAAATACATTCTCATTATAGTCTTGGCTTTTTGATAAAGTGCCTGGTAAAGATGTTTCTCTGCTTAAATCTAAAGGAACTTGTCCACGTTTACAATAATCTGCACCTTCCATTGTTCTATCACATTCAAAAGTTATTGTAACATAAGTTTCTCCACCTGGAATTAAGCCAAAGTAAATATTATAACCAATGCTTATTCTTCCAGTAAATGGATCATAACCATATGGTCTTGAGGTTGCATCTGCTGTATACATTGGTCTAACTTCAACAGAATCTACTATTTTATCAAGAGCACCTTCAAGTAAACTCCAATCTCCTGTAAATGCTCCAATACAAGCATTATTAACAAGTTCTTGTGTACTTAAACCAAGTTGACCCATTATTGGACCATATCTTTGTGAAACATCTTGAGTAACTTGTGCAGAATGCTGTCTAAAGTTTTGATAACCTTCAGATGCGCCTGTACCTGCATAACCAGATGCCCCTGTTAAATTCTTGAAAAAGAATTTGAATATTTCTGTTAAAATATCACAAACAAAATAACTTAATAATCTTTCACATGCACCTGCTGTTGTTTCTCCTAATAATGCAGACTCAAAACAAAGTTTAGCAGACATCATTAATTTTAATATATTACTTAAGTGAGCTTTTGCAGCTGGTAAACACATACATTGTAATGAAACAAGTAATCCATCTGTAGGATTCAAACCAGCACCTGGTCCAATTAAACATTTTGATTTATCAAAATTAGGACATTCTGGACTAAAGCAACCAGGGAAGCCTTCATCTTCTGGTGGATGTTCTTCTAATAAAGTTTGAACATCATCTGTTGAACACCTTATTGTTCTATCTAATTGTGCTTCACCAACTGTTAAGAATCCTGCTTCTTCTTGTTCTAAGCCTTGGATAACAATGAAAGATTTTGTATTTTTCCCAGTAGGACAAGATGTATAACCAAACTCTTGCGCAGCTGTTTTTCCATTTTCAAGTTCTTCATCAATATCATAATAACTTACTGTAATTTCTTGACCATTGTATTCAGCTCTATACATTTCTGGTTTATTGGCTGATCTGTAAGCACCGTGTTCATCTTTAAGTGTATCAAAATCAGTAGTAAAATCTTCTCTGTCTTCATCACCATATTGTGAACTTAAATATTGTTCAAAAGTTATATCTTCATTTCCATGAATAGTTGTATGGTCTTGCCATTCTGGATAAAACTTCTTTTTATATTCTTCATTAATTTCTAATTGTTCAGCATATTTTGTAGCTCCGCCATCTGCAGCACTTATTTCCTCTGCTTTACCTGCCGTGCCTATTGGTTCTCCAAAATCATATTGATCTGCTGGTTCAAGTGAATCACATTTTGGTGGGATTGGTGGACATAACACCCTATCACATACCCAATAAACTTCTTTCATACATACAGGTTCAGTACTAGTACCAGCTCCAAAGAATCCTTTTGCATAATTGTATGCAATTGTTGCACCACAGCCAATTAATGTCCATCTACTTGCTTGAGTAAAGAAGTCAACTGCTGCTTGTGTTACATCTATGGATTTATCTAAGAAGTTTACAGTTGCATTTAACATTGTTGGAGATAACCATTTTAATAATGTCTCTGGTTTTTGTACAGGGAAACTTAGCACAGGATAAAGATCACAAGTAACACCCCTACCAAGGTAATCTGTGTACTCGATTCTTAAATCCAAGTAAACCCCCATATTGTCTGGAAGTTTATCAGGAGATCCTGTGTATTTATTGAATATAACTGGCATATAAACATAGACTTTTCTATTTGTATGATCAAAATCTGTTTGTTTCATATCACCTAAACTAATATATTCATTGGAATTAGAAAGGCCGCCTAAACTGTGGGTAAGAGCTAAAGGGGTCCCTGTCCCGACAGTTAGGCTGCCTTGATCTGTGATGAGTGTGCCTGGTGAATCATCTTCATAATTTCTAATTATAACTTTCTCAGGAGTAGATGCTCCTAAGAAATCTAATTCAATAATTGCAGAACCATCTATGTTGCCTGCTTTCATGTCTTCTGTATAAATATTTAAAGGGAAGGAAGATATTTTTCCTAAAATCCATTCAGGACAAGCTGGTCTGTAACTAATTGATTTTGTTTGTATGTGTGCATTGCCTGCTAAATCTGTTACATTAAATTCCATATAATTCTTTCCAACCATTCCAATTTTTTCTGGGTCAGAATACATTGCAACTAATACAGAGAAGTTACCACCTTCATCTGCATAAACACCTGTTGGTTGACCAAGAACTACATCATATGCAAACATTAAGGAATGTGGAACATCTCCTCCAAAAGCTATTTCTTGATCAGGACCAGCTCCATAAACATCTGCAATCTGTTTACATGTTCCAAATTTTTCTGTAAAACTAATATCTCCACAACCTTGATAAGGTCCAAAGTTTCTAACAGTAATATAAGCTCCTGGTTCTGTATAACCATCTACTCTAAAAACTTTGTAATGTGTTTCTCCTGAAAAAGCTGTGTAAAAGTCAAGATGAGGTACATTTGTATCAACATTAACTTCTAATGTTTCAGAAACTTCATTGCCTGCTTTATCACTTGCAATTATTGTAATATTATGGCCTTTTGTAGCACCACCTACTTTAACAATTGTTTCGAAATAACCTGTTTCAGTATCTTGTGGTGTGAACATTCCTTGTGAAGTCTCGTCGAGAACTACTTCAATAGTTGCATCTGTGTCTGTATAACCTGTTACATTTATTTTATCTTTGTTTGTGTATAATGGAATATTATATACTTGTAATGATGGAGGAAGTGTGTCTACTAATATTTCAAATTCTTTTACTGCTTTGGCTCCATCTTCATCCCATGAATTAATTTCTACAATGTTTTTTCCAACAGTGTCATCAATATAAGAATATGGACTTAATTCAACTTCAAATTCAAAGATTCCATCTACTATGCTACTATTCATGTATTGTGCAATTGGTGAAGAGTCTCTATTAACCCATGCATATAGTTTTGCATTTTCTTTTGTTGTTCCCTTAATAACTAATGTTTTATCACTTACTAAATCTGGCACTGGTTCTAGGTCAAGGAAATCACTTAAATATTCAGATGTTGAGAATTCCATTATTTCAGTTTCTTGATTATCTGCAACAATTTTGTAATAATAGGTTGTACCACCAAGAAGTTCTTCTAATTCAATAATGTGATAAATTTCTTCTTCAGAGTGTGCAACACTTGATGATAAAGAGTCATCTAAGCCATAAAATACTTCTCCTTCTGTTTCTACATTTGTTGTCCAATGTATTTCAACAGATTCTCTTGTTATGTCTTTTACTTCAATATCTGTTATTAATATTTGAGTATCATTACTCATTGTTGTAAAATCATATCTATCACTTGTTGCAATACCTGCTTCTATTTCAAAGAAATAAGTTGTATCTTCTTCTAGGTTTTTGAAAATAATTTCATGCTCTGTTTCTTCTTCTGCAATTGGTATGCTCATGTTATAATCTTCTGTTTTACCATAATAAACAGTTGCATTATATTCTCTACTTAATTTGAAAGAAAGTTCTGCAGTATTTTTAGTAATATCTGTTACTTGAATAAAAGTAATATTTATTGGGTTTTCTATTGTATTAACTTCAAGGATATCTGAGAATTCTCCTAGTTCATCTGCATCATTAACTGCAGCTACTTTGTATTCATATTGTGAATTTGCAGAGACATTATTATCAGTGTATTCATTTTCTGTTGGATCATCTAATAATGTATTATCTCGATAAACATTGTATTTTCTTGCATTATCTACTTCATCCCATACCAAGGAGATGTAATCATAACTAATTTCACTAGCTTCTAGATTAGTTGGAGCAGATAACATTGTTGTGAAGTCATAAGTTGAGGTTGTGTATGTTCCTCCATTATCTGTTGCACTAAGTTCATAATAATATTTCTCTCCTGGTTCTAAGCCATACAATAATATAGAATGATTTGTATTATTTCCTTGTGTAGAAGGAACTTGTGTAAGATCTCCAATAGTTTCTCCATAATCAATATAACTTACTGCATTTGTATCTGTTTGCCAGTCTATTGTTGCAGTTGTTTCACTAACCTCAACAGTTATTGTGTCAGGATTAATACTTACTGCAAAACAAACCGGTAGAGTTAAAACTAAGAAAATCATGAACAATGATAATAGTTTGGAAATCTTATGTTTGTTCATTAGCTCACCACTGGCATGTATTTTTCTGAGTTTTCTTTTACATAATCATAGATTGTTGTGTAATCCTCTGTAGATGGAGTTGCTGTTGCATAAAGTATGTCTTTCTTTAATGTATAAAAGGTTACTTTATCATTAACTAACACATCATTTAAGTCAATTGTCCAATTTGCTTCAAAACCACCAAGCATGTTGTCTTCTTCAATTAATTGTAGCTTTAATGCATAAGTATAATCGCCAACAGGTAAGGTTAGGTTTTCAAAAGCAGTATAATTAGCTATATTTTCATAAACTAAAACTTGATCATAATCAAGTTCTTCATTTGCTATTGTTATGACTGCTGTTTCATCTGGCAATAATTCTCTTTCTGTTACTAAATTATTATGGTCTTGTATTACCATGACATTAAAGTCCATTTGTTTTTTTCTCACCATTGGTATTTGTATAACACTTTGATCAGTTGTTTCATCAACTGTAACAATCTTTATTGCTTTAAGATAACCAGGGGTTTCTGCAATTAAGATTCCATTACTACAAACAGGGAAGTTCGCTTCTAAGTGAGGAGACAATCCAGTATACATTCCAGAGTCTGTTCTTGGATATGTTGTATTTCCAATATTACATTCCATATCAACACATCTATATTTTATGTTTACATTTGCTAAAGTTGCATCTGGACCATACACACTATCTTCTGCAAAAACAGATAGAGAAAATCTTAAGTTTGCTTGCATTTCTTCATAAGTATACATATTTCCATCTATATCTGTTTCATAAACAGTAACTAATGTTTCTTCTGCACAATATTCTCTACTTTTGTAGACATCAATTTCAGTTTCCCAAGCAGGAATTTCTGCATATTTATTTGGCATATTTCTTCTCATATTAACAGGAAGTACAAAATTAAATTGGTGTGTTGGGTTTTTAGTATCTGTAATTGTAAATAAGATTGGGAAATCTGTAGAGTATTTATGATGATAAATTTTAGTACATGGTAAGATTAGAATTTGGTCTAGAAGGTCAAGGCTTCTAACTTTTCCATCTTTACTTGGTAGAACTTGTAATTCCATTCCCCAAGAAGGATCAAAAGTAGTACTAACTTTGAAATCTTCCATGTTTTTTACTCCTAAATCTACTTTGTAAATATTATCATAATAAGGATAACCTGTTTCTTCATAATCAGTTTCTTCAAACATTAAATAATGTAGATTATGCATTAGTATTCCTTCAATATGTGGTCTCATGTCTTTTTCAATATCCCAAACCCTTGGTTCACAAGTAAATTCTATTCCCTCATAAGGTAAGTAATGAGATGATGCAATTATTTCGTCTGTGTAGAACTCTAAAAAGTATTCTGAGATTTCCTTGAAATGTATTGCATAAGCTAATTCTAACATATTTCCAAGTTGGACTTCTATTGTTGATTCAACTGAAGGAAGATTCATGTAAATTGATCCATCTAAGGAACTTACTTCAAGTGGAACCAATGCTTTAACTATAATTCTTTCATCTCCTATTTCTACAATAGTTGAAATATCTTCTACTTCAGTTATATCCCATTCATTTCTAAATGAGTCAAGATTATTTAAACAATTATTTAGATTGGTGTTTATGTAAATTGATAATTCTGCTTCTAATTCTGGGATAGAAGGAGCTCTATCATATCCATTATAAAACCAATATGGAATCCTGAAACCTCTGTCTAAGTAAGCATCTTGGTTGTTTTCAATTTTTGATGGAATATGTATGTAACCACCTTGCATTTCTGCTATAAATACACCATCTAAAGCAATATCTTGTGTACATTGATCAATATAATTCATCATTGGGACAAGTTCATCTGGAACACCATAATCTGGTTCAAGGACTTTAGTAACTAGATAAATTCCTAGACCTGCAACTATCAAAATAATTAAACCTGCGATTATAAAAGTTGATATCTGCCCTCTTTTTTTCATTTTTTTATACTGCTTTGATTTTCTTTAGTATTGATAATAAATACACTTTTGCCCATGTAATATAACATGCAAATATTAGTAAAAATATTAGTAAAAATAATGTATCTGGAATAAAATTTAGGAAACTTAATACAATGTATATTAATATGAAGATTGTGAAGATTATTAAGTAAGGTAAAATAAAGTAATGAATTTTCTTAAATGTTGAAAATGCTTTAATGTATGAATTGAAAATAGTTTTATCTTTTACAAATATTGGATGCAAATTGTTGACTAAGTAAATAGATAATGGTACTAATAAAAATACAAATAATATTGCAAATATAGCTTCTTGAAATAATGAATAAACTACTGCTGTTAATGTTATAAATCCTGATATAAATATTAAATTTAGAATAGTAAATTTAACAAATTGTACTTTTTCTAATTTTTTATCTTGCATTAAAGTTGATATTAACCATTTTATTATTATGTATGATAAGAATATAATTCCTAATACTAATGCAGTGTATATTTTAAATTCTGCAACAGATCTTTCAATATCTGTTAGTTCTTGGAAAACACCTTCTTCTCTCCATGAATCTACTTGTTCTAATAATGGTTGCGCACTTTGAAGTATACTTAATTTTGGCAAAACTCTGTAGACATAAAATGAACCAGCTAATGCAAAAGTTAAGTAGTAAAGGAAGTCTAGGAATGATAAATGAATAAATCTGTGGCTTATAGATTGGAATGATTTGTAAATTAGAGTATTCTTTAGCCAAGACTGTTTCTTTTTCACACTCTTTTTCTCTTTCATTTTTCTTTCCTTTTATTCATAAACATACAAATCATCTGTTCCTTGAACATTATGATCTTCTAAATCAGTATATTCACAATCATAATCTGATCCTTGTTCTGGTGTTGCAAATCCATTTCCATGTATTAATGAAACACAATAAGGTTCTAATTCATCATCAAACTGCACACATGCAGTATCAAATAAATAAACAGGATCAATACCTTGTTCAAAAATCATATCTTGTGTTTGCGAACCTGCGTAATGATACAAGAAGTGTTGACCTTGGTATAATAATCCATAATCATAGAATACTTCTATAGAAGTTTCTTGTGTACAACTATTTTTCATATAAGTTTCCCATTGTACTGTAGAGTTTGTTAATAATCTAATTGTATAAGCATATCTATATATTCCTTCGAAAACTTCTTCTTTTTCTCCTTCAATCATTACTGTTCTTATGTTTTTGAGTAGTTCTGATTGTATTTGATAAGCTGAACTATTTTCAGGTACTCTTGTCCAACCATCTTGTTTATAATAATCTAAACCAAATACTTTTGCACATATTTTACTTGGTACTCCGTTACTCCAAGCACCTAATTTTTTATCAAACACTGAATTTAATAATCCAACAAACCTAGCTTGGTTATAAGCTTCAATCTTTTTGTATTCAACTTCCATTTGAGCTCTTTGTACATAACCTGCTCTTGAAAGTGTTTTATCTGGATCATCTGGATCATCTATTTTTCCAGCTCTTCTATCTGCTTCAACTTTAGTGGAGATTTTTTTAATTTCTCTATCAGCTTCTGCTAAAGCTTCTCTTTCTGCTTTTGGAACAGTACCTTTATCTTTATAAACTTTAGAACCATCTGTTCTTAATGTGTAAAACTTTGGAATTAATCCACCACCTTCTCTATAGAGTTTTGTAGGGTCTTTATCATCTGAACCAGGAAGTACAATCCAAACATCACCTTCTGCACTCCTACCAACAGATGTTCCACCAATTGTTCCAGAATAAGCAACACCACCATTATAAGTCCAACCTGGTTTACCTGTTTCTGCTAAGTGATTGTTAATTGCTCGAACTTCTTTACTTAATTCTTCTGCAGCACCACCTCGGTATTGCACTGGAATTTGATTATAAGCATCTCTAATAGCTTTATCATCCATACCTGCTTTTTTCAACAACATTACTTCACCTGAACTTATACCTAAGTCTTGACTTAAACCAAGCACAGAAGCATATATCTTATCAACATCTGATCTTTTTATTGTTGTATCATCTGTCATAAATGTTGCTTGTTTGTCTTGTCTGTTTAAATAATCTTCAATCATGTCATCTGATAATACAAATTGTCCATTATAAGTTCTAGAAGATAAGGCACCTAAACCATCTGGAGAATCAAATGATTCAGAAATTGCATACATCAATTCTTGTTCATGCTCATAAACATCTGTTTCACTTGTAATTAATTGTATTAGTGCATCATCTGAAGTAGAATCACCAATAACTCTATATAAATGACCATAATCATCAACATAATAATCCATTTTATAATTATCACCACTTGGATTATTTGTTGTATAACTAAAAATTCTATCTTCAGAATTCCAAGAACCTGATACACTAACAGGATCGCCAACAAGGGTAACTGGTGCAGCTAATGCTATTTGTTCTGCAACTTTTGCAATACCATCTGCTGTTTTAGGGACATGAAAACCATCATCATCCCTAAGAACACTATCTTCTGTTGTTGCTGTTGCTAAAGATACTGGAGTTCCTGGGGAGGGATCAGTTGTAACAAAAGAACCTGCACCCCTTGATAAGCTTAACAAATCAGATAAACCAGCACCCACTATAGTAATCCCAGCATCATCTAATGCACCTCCAGTAAATACTAACCTACCTGAAGGATCTAGGTCTCTTTGTTCTGTTAAATCTCCATGAATTGTCATTGGTGTTAAATATTGATCAGTAGGAACCCCCTCAGTCCAATCATCTAAATTACCAGAAATCGCTGGTAAAATTTGATCTTCAGTTAGGTCTTCACCAATATTTATTTGATATAATCCGTCTCCTTCATTATTATCTCCTATATATACAACATCATAGTTTCCATCTGCTCTTGGTTCAATAACATACATTCCAGTGTAAGATGTTCCATCATCAAATTCAGATTCTAATTTATAACCAGTATAAATTTTTCTCTCTTCTAACTCAATTGGTCTCTCTTCATCTACTGGTTGAGTTGAAAGTGTTGAGAAATCAGTTAATCCATATGTATCTGTGGTTGTTGCAACTGGTGCTGTTGGTGGTGGCGTTATAACTGGTGCATCTGCTTCTTCATCTGCATCTGCTGGAGTGTCTGGTTCTGGTGGTGCTAAAGAAGTTATTATAGTATCATATGAACTTCTTGCAGATGATGCAGAAGCACCAGTTAAACTAAGAGATTCTATTGATACAGTAACATAACGATCAAAAATATTAGATGGTACTTCAGCTGCTAATACATTTGCTTGTTCTGCAAGTAATTCTGTTAGAGCTACATTAGCTTCTTGATTATAAGATTCTGCAAGTTGAACTTGAACTTCTGCAAATTGTAAACTTACTTGTTGAATAGCTGAACCTTCTTCAGCCCCAGATGCTATATTTTGATAATTCTGTGCTTGTAGTCTTGCTGCTTCTGCCAGTTCTTGCTTTGTTTTTATAGTTGCATATTGGTCCTGTACATATTTCAAGGCTTCAGATTGACTTCCAAAAGCCATCCCTGTTAAATCCCTATCAAATACTTCAAAAAAGCCTCCGCCAGCCAAACCAACTAATTCTTCTTGAGGTAGATCTATATTACTAAATACCCATGCAGATATTCCTATAACTAAGAAGATCAAAACCATTGCTCTTTCAAAACTAGAGTGGTGTTTAGCCATAGATATCTGTACCTCCTGATTGTTCTTGTAAGCTTTCTTCTAATGCTTCGTAGTTACTTTGTTGATTTTCGTAAGCTTCTGTTAGTTCTTCTTCAACTTCTTCTTGATCTTGTTTTTGATCTTTGTTTGAACCCATTGATTCAAATTGTGCTGCAAAACCTTGGAATATTTGAACAGTATCAGCGACAACCCAACCAAAGTTTATGATTGCCTGTATTCCTCTGTATGCACTGCAGCCGATTGTTAATTCTTGTAATTTCCCACCTGCTTCAACTTGTGGACATGCTGCTAAATTCTCAAGGAAATTAAATGTGGATACAACTATTGTTTTTGAAAAAAAGTCTATCATTAATTTATAGAACCAATGCCAGAAAAATGCTCCAACTAATTGTTGACATATTTGTGCTTGTAAGAATTCATCACATTGGCTAATATCTTCTTGTTTAATTGCAGCTACATTTAAGCATGCATTGTAAGTTACAACAATTTCTCTGTATACTTTTAATCTAGAGTATATTCCAGTTATACATGGAGGTGAACAAATTAATGCAAAGACTAGGTTTTGTCTTGGATCAAATGTAATTGTTAATCTATCTGATGCAATACCATATTGGAATTCTCCTGCATATGCTTCAACAGCACTATCATGAGTTTCTGCTTCATCAAATTCAAATTCTACTTGTGATTCAGGTGATTCTGGTGGTGGAACTGTTTCTCCTGCATTAGTTCTTGTTTCAGTAGAGATTGCAGCACCTGCTGCACCTGGTAATTTTACTGCTAAATATTGATATGGAATATTTACTAATCTTTCTAATAATGGTTCTTTACGACCATCTCCAAAAGCTGCTCCTGCTAATCCTCCTAAAATATCTTGACTCCATATTTTACTGCAAGATTGGCATAATACTAAATCACAAATATAACCTATTGATAACATTGCATTTGGATTTAAGCAAGCACCAACACCTGTTTCACAATGTCTGTTACCTTTTCCTCCTCGACCTTTCCAGAATTTATCAATACCTTTACTTAATTGCGATATAACTCCTTGTTCGCCAACTGCACCTTCTAAAATTGTTGCTCCTCCGAATGCAAAAGCTGCATATCTTATTGATAATAAAGCAGATGCAATATTATTAACTAATGATCTTATAGAACTTAATGGACCACATATTTTTGGACCCCATTCTGTTATAAAGCCCATCCAAGATAAGATATATTTGTCTAAGAAGTCAACAAACTTCTCATACCTTTGCATTTTATCTATTGTTTGAATGTCTGGTTGTGTAAATAAACCAGATTTTAATGGTAAAACAGCAGTTACATTAAATTCTTCATTTGGAGTATAAATATCTCCATTCATTGTTCTTGATTGTACAACATAACCATAACAAGTTATATCAATATAACTTCCTTCTGTGTCTATTGTTTGATTATAAGGTAAGGCTGCTAAGAATGCAGGAACATTTAACAACATATATTTTCTATCTAAGCCTAACTCAGGATAATGTAATTGTGAAATAATTGTTAATTCTTGTTCAACACTTTGCACAGATGGAACATAAGGTATTCCTGAACAAGATGTTATTTCCATTAAATGTATGTAAGGGTTTAAACTTCTTGGTTCTATTGTAAAGTCAAGAGTTACAATTGTACCTTGTTGAGATTGTCTTAAAAAGTTTGGATTAATATAAGGTAGTGTACCTGCATCAGCAATCTCATGCCAATAATCAACTTCTTTTTCTTCATATTCTACAACTTCAATTTCTCCATATTCACCGTCGTCACCACTATATTTTACATTGCCTGCAAAGTCAATTGCAACAATTTCTAATTCAACGTCTCCATCTGTTAATTGACCAGTATAATCCCAAACACATTCATATGTTCCATCACCATAATCTTCACAACTTTGTGCATATGTCCATGATTCTGCAGCATCAAATGCACTAAAATCTGCTAAGACTGTTTCTTCATCTATACCAGAAGTATCATCTGTAATTATTGCAGTAATTTGAGCAAGATCATTTACTGTTAGAACTTCTAAACCAGTTCCTATTGGTGTGATTGTTATATTTTCAAATTCTGGTGTAAATTTATCAACTGTAAAAACTTGTGAAGTTATACTGTTAGCTTCATCATATTCATTTCCAATATCATCTGTTGCTTGATTAGGATAAGCATAAACTGTAACACCTTCTCCTGTTTGAGTAGAAATACTAAAGCTTTCCCAAAAACAATTCCAAAGACTACCAGAATCTACACAATAATCTGCTTGTTTATTACCAAGGCCAATTTCTGAAAGATCTAATTTTACCTGGTTTTTATCAAATCCAGAACCATCTTCTTGGATTTCCACCATTAAGGTATTATTGTTTAAGCTAATGTAATCTCCCCACATTGAAGTAATTGATTGCACTACAGGAGATGTACCATCATATTCAAGACTAATACTTTTTGTATATGTTTCATTATTTCCAACAGTATCTTCTGCATAAAATTCAATAAAATGAGTATTTGTACTATTTGATTCTGATAAGTCAATTGTAAAGGACCATGAACAATAATATTCTTGGTCAGAGATTGCTGTACAATAATCAGGATCTTTTTCTTCATAATCCCCTGGAATTATTTCATTTAGTGAAGAAAGATCTGCATAAACTGAAGAAGTATCTAAGGAAGATGAAGATTCTGTAATATTAATTGACATTATAACATCAAGTTCTTCATTATAATATTCTACTTCATAACCTTCATCATCTAATAAAACAAATGAAGATGCACTAAACTCTGGACCAGAATAATCAATAAGAATATCTTCGCAAGTTTCTTCTTCATTACCTACTCTGTCTGTAACTCTTAAACATGCTTCATATTCTCCTTGTTCAATTCCATCTATTTCTAAATCAATTGTTCCATCTGTATCACAGATAGACTCTGATTCATCTGTTCCATTAATTTCTGAGGCATATAAATCAATTGCAATAACTTCATCATCTATTAAAAGTTCAACTGTTGAGATTCCAGAGCAAGCTCCAAAACAAGAATTACATGCTTCATCACTTACTTCATAAGTTACATTAAGATCATCAACTAATATTTCTTCTATTTCAAAATCTTCTATTTCTGGTTCTTCGTCATCAACATACATTAATTCATCGTCTTCTGAAAGTAGGTTTTCATCTTCATCATATAATTTTGCTTCTAATTCAAGAATTGTTCCTTGTCTAGCTTGTTCTTCTTCTTCATAAACACAAATATATGGACCAGAACCTGTACAAGAATCAAATGAATAATCAATATGATCAATATAGAGTTTTGCATATTCTTCTAAAAATTCTATATCTGTTGTAGTTTCAGTTGTTATATTTGTTGTTTCATTATATTCTGAGATAGTTTCTGTTTCATCCCATTCAACTTCTACTCCAACAATAAATGAGTCTTCTTCTGCAATATAACCTTGTATTTGGTCATCACCATAGTAATTAGTAACAGAAATACTTGAAGATAATGCACTTGCGCTCATTATAGGTATAGTTATAACTAACAAAATCATATACATTGCAATGTATTTTAGTGTTTTGTTTCTCATGATGACATCACTGGTTGCATTTTTAACCAATTAAGAGATAAACAAGCTTCTCTATGTTCAACTGGTTCTCCTATATCCATTACACCTGTTGGTCTATCTTCATCAATAACATAGAGTGTTATTTCCTCTGTATTTTTCAAGTCAGATTCTGATATAGTCCATTCAAATAATGAACCGCCTGTAAAGATTTGTTCAATTAATATATCTTCATCTGGATAATAGACTGTTTCTTCTTGACCAAATTCATTAACTGATAAGAATGATTGACTTTGTGCTTTAATTGTCATTTCTCCTGGATATCTTTCATATCTAATTAGTAAAATATCAACTAAATACTCTCCAGCTGCTAAGTCAATTGTTGCTTCTTGTCCTGGTATGTAAAGTACAATTGGTGCTGTATTAAGAACACCATTTTCAACATCAAGTTTTGTAATTGTTACAAGTGCATTTTCATAATCCTGCATTGGTTTTTCTTCTAAATAAATATTACATTCTGTAACATCTCCATTATCATTTACTACAACACCTGGTGCATCTGTTAATTCTCCTTCTCTAACTGGCTTTTTAACAATGAATTTTCTAATATTTAGTTTTTTGTTGTAAACTTTTTGTAGAGTTACTTCTTGTTCAAAACCTTCTCCTTCTACAATGTCTCCTGTCATAAATGATTGTTCAACATAATCTTGATGTTGTACTGTTATGTGGCCGCCACCTATGCAAGGTGGAAATTCACTAGTAAGAGTACCTTCTTCTGTTGTTCCAATAAAGCATGTTTCTCCAAATGTTTGTGTTCCATTAATATTTCCTTCTTCATCATATGAAAATACTAAGCTTGGACCACATTGGAATAAGACTACAGCATCATCAATTCCATCTCCAGAAGGATCATTTACACTTATTATACTTTCTCCTGAGACAAATTGTTCAGGATCACATTGATAATTTACCTCTGCTTCAAGATCTGGTAAAGCATCTTCCATAATTTCATTTAAGCTAACTCTTGGGAAATTATTTCTAAGTACGCCTTGTAGGGCAAATTGGAATACATATGGTTGATTATTAACATCAGACCCAGAGTCAGTTAACATTACTAAAACTGGGAATTTTGCATCGTAAAAAAAGCTGTAATCAAACATACAAAGATGCATAAATAATAGATTTAATTCCATTGAAGCTGGTTGAATTATTCCTTTGCTACCAAGGTCCAGATGAAGTGGGAAGTCAGGCAAGTACATGAAGTCTGCACGCACAGTTGGGTAATATGCGAGAGAAACAGACTGAATCATGTTATCGTAAATTCCCTGCATGACCTCCCGGTTTTTGTCATCTGGTTCGTCATCCGACGTAAGTGTGATTCTTTCAACATCTGAGTTATCAACCTTTAGATAAGGAACATTATAAGACAACATAGTCCTAAAGTTTTCTTCTACATCATTTGCTAACCAAAATACTCGATTAGCACAATTCTCAAATCTAAATCCTCCTGCAATTGGAGGTAGATAATCATCATCAACTCCTGAATAAGAAGTTATGAAGTTTCTTAATGAATATTCTAAAAAGAAGTTGTTCATCTCATGCTCTGTTATTTCAGATGCTAATGTGAATAATGTTTTGAATGCAACATTGGAACTAACTCTAAAAGTATCTAATGTTTCAAGAGTTGTACCTTGAATTACAGTAATTGGAAGAAATACATCTACATTAGTTGTTTCATCATTGAATTGTACTTCTGCATAGAATTCTTGTTCTGCTTGTATGTCCATGCCTTGCTCTGTGAAGACATCAAAATTACCTAAACATTCGAATAGATTTTCTTCAATATAATTCTCAACTTGATCTTGTACAGAACCATCATATTCATGAGTTTTGTGTAGTTCTGGCATATTTGAATGGTCTAAATTATCTGATTTTTGATAAAACCAATAAGGTATGTATAATGCACCGTCTGCAATACTTAACATATCTGCATTAAAGGGATCTAACTGTGGCGAGAGTTTGTCGAAATTATCAAGATTAATGTATCCACCTTGCTGACCAGCTAAAACTAATGCTTCTTCAAGAAGATCTTTTGAACATTGTTGGACATAAGCAACAACTGGGTCACTTGAAATCTCATAATCTAAATCAATTTCTGCTTGTTTATATTTAATCCACATTAAAACGCCAATAATAAATAAGAGAATTAAGCCTATTATTATGAATGTAGTTACCTGTGCTTTCCTATCACATACCCAACTGTAAAGACTTCTAGCAGGGACCCCTCTTTTTTTACCCACACTGTACATGTTACAAGTTAATTTCTGGGAAGATTTCTTTATAAAGTTTTTGTTAATTAATTAGAATGGAGTATAATAAGAAAAGAAAAGTTTTTGTTATTTATCTGGGAGTAGTTAAACATCCAAATTTCTAACTTCGATTGCATGCTCTTGGATAAAGTCTCTTCTTGGTTCTACTTGGTCACCCATTAGCATTGTAAATACTTCGTCTGCTAAGACTGCATCTTCTACTGTTACTTTTTTGAAGATTCTATTTTTTGGATCTAAAGTAGTATCCCAAAGTTGTCTAGGATTCATTTCTCCAAGACCTTTGTATCTTTGAACATGTGAACCATCTTTTCCAAAGTTTCTTAATGCTTCATACATTTCTGCATCATTATAACAATAAACAGATTGTTTTCCTTTTTTAACTTTGTATAAAGGTGGTTGTGCAATGTATAAATAACCATTTTCAATAAGTGGTTTCATATATCTGAAAAATAAAGTTAATAATAAACATGTGATGTGTTGTCCATCAACATCTGCGTCTGTCATAATAACAATATGATGATATCTTAATTTTTCAATATTAAATTCTTCTCCAACTCCACAACCAAGAGCTGTGATTAATGTTATAATTTCATTGCTTGTAAGAACTTTGTTTAATCTAGCTTTTTCTACATTTAGGATTTTTCCTCTTAATGGAAGAACTGCTTGGTATTTTCTATCTCTTCCTTGTTTACATGATCCGCCTGCAGAATCTCCCTCGACAATATATATTTCTGCTTTTGTTGGATCTTTTTCTTGACAATCTGCAAGTT
>CAZKVI010000006.1:0-53457 GCA_964556185.1 uncultured Methanosarcinales archaeon | reverse complement strand
GATTAATCACTTATCGGATAAAGCTTACTTTTCGTTTGCTTATCGGGCAAAGCCTATTATGAGTACTCTAAAGTAGTCAAAGATCGAAAGGTTTAAATAGTCTGCAAAAACCCTTTTTCACTATGGAAACCGACTTAGATGTTTTAGATGACATTGATTCACATAAGGAGCGGAAGAATTTACGCTCTATTTTGAATAGAGGCAGATTAGACAAATTTGAATTAGAAGAGTTCATGCTTTTGGATGAATAAATCTATAAGTAGAAAGCCTATAAATAGCTTATCCTATGTAACTTGTTTCTTGGCAATTAAGATTAATAAGGTTTAAAAGCTAGATTATATTACCTTCAAGAATGACAGTTGAATTAATTGATGGTTCTTGTGGAATAATTCATCCAAGAGAAGTTGTTGGAGGTAAGGCAAGAGGACTTTTGAGAATAATTGAATTATTATCAGAGCTTAAAAAGGAGTTTGAATTTTATTTCCCAGAGGGTATTGATGTACCTGGATTTTATATGGTTCCTATTGGTTATGATATGTCATTAAGCGATGCAGTATTAAGACAAGCAGATGCATTGGAAACAGATAGATATGCAGTTAGGTCTTCTTCTTATTGGGAAGATGGAAGAGAACACTCATGTGATGGTGTTTTTCTTTCTTTGCTAGATGTTGAAAGAGGAAATTTAATTGAGGCAATAAGACAAGTACAAGCTTCTGCTACAGGTGAGGATGCACAACAATATCAACGTGATTTTGACGTTACTTTTGATAATAGAATGGCTGTTATTGTTCAGAAAATGGTTGATGGACAACTAGGTGTTATTTATTCAAAGTTTTCTTCTGTTCTTAATATAACTAGAGTTGTGAAACAATTAGAAAGAGGAGGCATAAATCTAGCTGTTTTACGAAGATTCAGTGGTCCAGGGTTTCTAAATGTAGGGGATATGCTTGGAGGAGATTATGATTTTTTACCAGATGCATCAAACTTAGCAGGAATTTCTTATTTTTTAGAAAATAATCTTGGAGCTCCACAAAGGGTTGAGTTTATGTTGACTTCAAGAGGATCTGGAAAACAAGGTTTAAGTTTATTACAATCTAGGCATATAGTTGGCGATCTTGATGGTAAATTAGAAGATGACAACGAAGATCCAAATTCTTATAAATTTATAATCAGTTCATATGAAGTAAATGGAGTTGGAAGAGTAATATTGCCTGTTGTTTGTATTGGAAAACAAGGTTCAGAACCACCTTTAGAAAATATAAGTTATGAAGCTGTTCGAAAATTAGATTCTCAGTATCCAGATGGATATATTTTAGTATGTAATTATTTAGAATTTGAAGGTAAAAAATATGATAGTGTAACTCCAAATAAAAAAGCACTTGTTGTCACTGGCCCTAGTATGGGGCTTGAAGATCATTCATTTGATATTGCAAGACAAAAAGGATTACTAGCTTTAAGAGTTGATGGGCTTCATAGTCTTTTGTATGATCTTGATTACCCAGAAGATAATGTTCTTAATACAGGGGATTTGGCAATGTTAAAAGGAGATGGAATAGAAGGAAAGTTATACAAAGCAATAACTCAAGAATAATTATCCTATGTAACTTGTTTCTGAGTTCTTTTTAGCAAAGTCTTTTTGGATTTTAGCTAGTTTTTCTGTAGTAAATTTGATTTCCTTTTCTAGGTCTTTGATTTCAGAATCTAGTTTGTTTAGATCAATTCCAAGGTCTAATTTTTTATCTAGGATTTTAAGAACTTCTCTACTACCTTTTATACCTAAATACATTGGATGGCCAATTGTTTCTGCTAATAATGCAATAGCTGGTATTTTCTTTTTCCCAGCTAAGCCAAGTAATAATCCAGTTACTCCAACAATTGGACCAACTACTCCATAAATATTATTATTTAATTTAGTGTTTTTTTTGTATTTCTCAATTATTTTTTTGTTGTTTCCTGTGCAATAAACTTTTGGTGTTTTAGGGACATCTTGTAATCCAATTCCACCAATTGTAATAATTTCTTTGCCTTTTAGGCTTTCAAATTTACTTAATAATAAATGGCAGAATTCATAACAAGATTTTTCATCCATTGGTTGAATATCTCCAGATAATAATATTAAGTCTTGTTTTTTTCTTTTTGCATAGAATACTTCAATAACAGGCATTTCAATTAAATTTTCTTCATTAACAAAAACAGAATGCGGGAAACTAAATGATGTTACTTCATATAATTTCTTTGCTTTTACTTCTTCAATAATAAAATCGACTGCAACTTTTCCAATATTGCCAATACCAGGAAGTCCTTCAACTAAAATAGGATTTTTTAATTTTGGTTTTTTACCAATTAATTTAAATTCCCAAGTCATATTATTCCTTCCTCTTTTAGTTGTTGTTTTTTAACTTCTCTTCTGTATTTTCCATATTTATCTTCAGGAGAATATTTTGCAGGTCTAACATCAGTGGTTTTTGTATTACAATGCTCTGTTTGCATTGTGTATTCCCCACATTTTTGGCATTTGAAGATCTTTTTCATTTTACTCTTTTGCTTTACCATCTCTAAGGAATTCAACTTCTCCGTAGTCTTTCATTTCTTTAGTTATTGCATCTGTTACACTTTTTAGAACTTTCTCAGCTGTTTTGTATTCTTCTGCTTTAATTACTAAACTATACTTTCCAGCTCCAACATATCTTATGTCAATGTTATCTCCTACTTTTATTCCTTTTTTCAATGCTTTTTTAATTATTTCAACACCATTTGGTTCATAGCATTGTAATTTAAGTTTTCCAGAAATAGAAACCTCAGGAGGTTTAATTCTTTGTTTTACTACTTCTTCTAAAATTTTTAAGTATGCGCTTGGAATTCCTAATTCTTTGAAAGTTACTGCTTCTATTACAAAATCTTCAAAGCATGGGTAAAGTAAACTGTATTCATGTTTTGCAATTGTTTCTTTGATATCTTTGTAAACAGCACCCATTGGTTTTTTTACTTGCTTTGCAACAAACTCAACAATTTTTTCTGCTTTTTGCTCCTGTTTAATTTGATTTACTTTGTTTCTTCTTTGCATGTCAGAGACTCTTCTTAATGAAAGATCAATGTAACCACGTTCTAAGTTTATTCTTAGGACTGTACATACAATAACTTTGCCTTCTTTAACATAATCTCTAATGTTTCTGATTCTACCTGGAGAAATTTCACTAATGTGGATCATTCCAGATTTATTTTCAAATTCATCTAGTCTTGCAAAAACAGAAGTATGTTGTACTTTTGTAACTGTGCATAATACTAATTCGCCTTCTTGAGGAAATCCTTGTTTTTTAAGAAACATCTTATTCAAGGACCTCTAGAATTCTTGCTTTTATTTTAGATTTTCCACCAGTTGGTTCAACTAAAACTCTAGAACAAACAAGACATTTAACAGTTGTTGCGCTTTTTCCAAAAGTGATCTGTTCGTTTTTACACTTTGGACATCTTATCTTAACAAATTTACTTGAAGATTCTTTAATTTCACTCATTTTAACACCTTCCAGGCACCTTCTTGTTTTTGATACAATCAGGTCCTTAGTATTGGAGAATTTAAGGGTGTTTATAAAGGTTTAGGTGAGAATTCTATATATTCTCAATATATACTTTATCCAAAACTTTATAAATCTACAACTCGTTTATCGCTATGTAACGATGGCGAAAAAAGAAGATTTCAAAACAACAGCAGAGATTAAAGTACCTAAGAAAATAATAGATCAAGTTATTGGTCAAGAAGATGCTGTTGAGGTTATGCGAAAAGCAGCCCAGCAAAGAAGACACGTGTTGTTAATAGGTGAACCAGGTACTGGTAAGTCTTTATTAGGTATAGGGTTAGCAGAATTATTACCAAAAGAAAAATTAGTTGATATTTTAGCATTCTTTAATCCAAATGATGAGAATCAGCCATTGATTAGAACAGTTCCAGCTGGTAAAGGTAGAGAACTTGCTTTTAGAGCAAAGATGGAAGGTATGGGAATGTTCAAGAATCAAAATATTTTTATGTTTGTATTAGCAATTATTGCAATGATTGCACCTTGGTGGATTAGACATGAATATATGAAAGATGGTGCAGAAGCAGCTTCTATAATGTTTGCAGCATTATTCTTAGGCGGTATGGTTTTTTTAGCTGCATTTGTTATTTTCCTTAATGTTGGGAAAAAAATGGGAACAGATAAAACAAAAGTACCTAAATTAATTGTAGATAATTTTAAGAAAAAACAAGCACCTTTTTTTGATGCAACAGGTGCACATGCGGGAGCTCTTCTCGGTGATTGTCTTCACGATCCTTTTCAGTCCTTTTCAGTGGTAACAAAATTTGATGTAATAAAAAATAAAGAGAATGCTTTTGTCGACGTGAAAACTGAATTAGATAAACATTTTGATAAATATAAAACTGAAATATTAAAGAAAAAAGAAAGAAGTTATGAAGCAATTTTCATTCCTAAAAATGAGCTATCTGTTTTAGGTGAAACAAATGGTTCTGTTTCTCCAGTTGAAGTTTTATCATCCAACAGATATAATCATGATGGTGAGATGATAAAACTAACAACCTCTGAAAACAAAGAACTTATTGTTACATCAGAACACAAAGTAGCTATTTGGAAGAATGAAAAAATTGAATATGTTGAAGCTCAAGATATTAAAGAAGGAGATGAAGTTGTTTCAAAAGCTGAAGATAAATATAATCTCGACTCGCAAGCTCATCGAGATTATAAGACATTGACTTCGTCGAGTATAATTATTGATGAGCAAGATATAATTAATACATATGATAAAAGACAACAAGAACAATGTAAGCTTTATTACCAATATAAGGAATTAAAAGCACAAAATCCAACATGGGGATATAAAAGAATTTCAAAAACAATGGGGCAACCAGAAGCAAAAACACGTTGGTGGCATGCAGGAAAACATATCCCTGTTCCTATACAAACAGTTAATTGGCTTAAAGAAAAAGGATTAATTCCATTAAAAATCAATAACACTAAATTACCCTTAGTTGCAAAAGTTTTAGGTGCAACATTTGGTGATGGTGGAATATTTGAAAATTTGAATGGAATTTTCTTATCTAGTTCAAATCATAAAGATACAGAAGAGTTCTCAAATGATATTCAAAAGATCTTCGGTAGAACTATTATATTAAATGCAGACCTCCGAGAAGGAGGAGAATATGGTCATTCATGGTGCCTTATGAATACAAATAGAAATGTAATCCGCTTTTTCTTAGCATTAGGTACTCCTAAAGGGAATAAAACTTATAAGGAACTAGTAGTTCCAGATTGGATAGATTTTAAGGAAGAATGGCGAGATGAGTTTTATGGTTCTTTGTTTGGAAGTGAGTTAGGTGTTTCAGGATCATTTCCAAGAATTGAGTTTGCAATAACAGGTTTACCACACCTTGAGAAAAATAGATTACAATTTATGAATGAAATTATAGGATATCTTAATTCAAGATATATTAATATAACGAAAAGAGGTGTTGATGTTCGTCCAGTTAAAACAAAAAAAGGAAACAATGAAAATAGAATTTATAGATTTATCTTATCACAAACCATTGAAAATCTTGATAATTTTGTTGATAAAATTAAAATTAATTATTGTAATCTTAAAAAATGTAAATTATATATGGCAGGAGATAGAGATAAAAGAGATATTCTTTTACAATACTTAGACCTTAGAGCTAAAGGTTTGGGTGCAGAGTCAATTATGCATAAGTTAAAAATTGATCAAAGATACCTTTACAAAATCCTGAATAATATCGATGTTGATTTAGAAAAAGTCGAGGCTTCAGCATGAAATTAACAAAACAAAAAATAACAAAAACAGAAAAAATTAATTACAAAGGAAAGTTGTATAATGTTACAACTTCTTCTGGGAATGTAATAGTTAATGGAATATTATGTAAGAATTCTGGTGGCCTTGGAACTCCTGCACACGAGCGTATTGTTGCAGGGATGATACATAAAGCAAATTTAGGAGTTTTATTTATAGATGAGATTGCTACATTACAACCACATACTCAACAAGAATTATTAACAGCATTACAAGAAGGAAAATATTCTATAACTGGACAAAGTGAAAGATCTGCTGGTGCAATGGTAAGAACAGAACCAGCTCCTTGTAATTTTATTATGTTGGCTGCAGGAAATGCAGAAACAGTAAAACACATGCATCCTGCTTTAAGATCTAGGATTAGAGGATATGGGTATGAAGTTTATATGAAAGATACTATGAGGGATTTGCATGAAAATAGAATAAAGATTGCAAGATTTGTAGCACAAGAAGTTGTTAAAGATAAAAAAATACCTCATTTTTCTAAAGATGCAGTAAATGCGATTATAGAAGAATCTAGAAAAAGAGCAAATAGAAAAGGTCATTTAACTTTAAGACTTAGAGAATTAGGTGGATTAGTAAGAGCAACTGGTGATTTAGCTTTAGAACAAAAAGCAAAACTTGTCGAGAGAAAACATGTTTTAGATGCTAAGAAAATTGCAAGAACTTTAGAGCAGCAAATGGCTGATAAATATATTGAACGTAAAAAAGAATATGAGGTTATTAGAACAAAAGGTAAACAAGTTGGAAGAGTTAATGGTTTAGCTGTTATGGGTGGTCCTGGTGCATATTCTGGAATTATTTTACCAATTGAGTCAGCAGTAACACCTGGTGGACAATCAAGCGACATAATTGCAACAGGTAAATTAGGTGAGATTGCAAAAGAAGCTGTGAAGAATGTTAGTGGATTAATTAAAAAGTACTTTGGAGAAGATATTAAGAAGAAACATGATATTTATGTGCAGTTCTTACAAACATATGAAGGAGTAGAAGGAGATTCTGCAAGTATTGCAGTGGCTACATCTATAATTAGTGCATTAAAAGAAGTTCCAATTAAGCAAGACTTTGCAATGACAGGATCATTATCTGTTAGAGGAGAAGTATTGCCAGTAGGTGGTGTGACTTCTAAAGTAGAGGCTGCAATTGAAGCAGGTATAAAGAATGTTATTGTTCCAAAAGCTAATTTACAAGATATTGTAATCTCTACAAAAGCATTAGATAAGATAAAAATAATTCCAGTTACAGATATAACTCAAGTTTTGAATAAAGCTTTGGATTGGAAAGGTAAAGAAAAGATTTTGAAGAAGATTTTGAAGACAAAGTAGTTGTTAAAAGAGGGTTTATGATACTTATTATTGATAATAAAAGTAAGTTTGTAAAAGATTTATGTAAAGTTGTTAGAGATCTAAAAGTGAATTATGAATTAGTTGATAAAGCAGCACCTGCTGAGATGTTGCCAAAAGATCATAGTATTTATTCTGGATTAATATTGTCTGGTGGTCCAATGCATTTTGATAGGAAATTATATCTTGAAGATGTTTCTTTTGAATTAGCAAGTTTAATGGAAATGGAAGATACTACACCAACTTTAGGTATTTGTTTAGGACATCAGTTATTAGGAGAGGTTTTTGATGGTAGAATTAAGCATATGGACAAAGCAATACATATTACAGATGAAGAAGTGAATATTATAGAAGATGATATATTATTTAAGGATATTCCAAAAAAAATTAAAGTACAAGAATCTCATTCAGACGAAATAATCAAATTACCTCATCATTTTAAGTTATTGGCTTATTCAAGTGATTGCGATGTTGAAGCAATGAGACATGAAACAAGGCCAACATGGGGTGTTCAATTCCATCCAGAGGCTTCTGGAGAAGTTGGTAAAAAGATAATTGAGAATTTTTTAAGAATATGTGGTGAAGTCAAATGAAAAAACTTAATATTGGTGTTTTACGACATGAGTTTAGGAGTTATCATACTTCTGAGATTTTGAAAAAAGCTTCTGCTAAAGGAAATGTGATTAAATTAGATCCAAAACATATTTGTTTATTTTTAAGAAAAGGTATGGATGTTACTTTAAGGCAAAAGAATGTTACTGATCTTGATATTTTAATTCCAAGAATAGATTCTGATTATTTTGATTTTGGATTGTGGGTTATAAAACAATATGAGAAATTGGGTGTTCCTTGTGTAAATTCTTCTAAGACAATTGAAATTTGCCAAAATAAGTTCTTGACAAGTTTGGCTTTAAAGAAGAAAAAAGTTCCAGAACCAGATTGTGCCATAGCAGCTTCTCCAACTGATATGATTAAACATATTCAAAAAATGCAAAAGCCTTTAGTGGTTAAATTATTATATGGTTCTCTTGGTTTAGGTACTGCAAAAATAAATGATGACCAAGAAGCACAAGATTGGTTAGAAACTTTAGGTGAATTAAAACAACCTGTTTATATTCAAGAATATGTTGAAAAACAAAATACAGATTATAGATTGTTTATTGTAGGAGATAAAGTTATTACAGGTATTAAAAGAGTAGCTAAACCAGGACAATGGAAAACAAATTTACAATATATTGAGAATAGGGAATCATTTAAGCCTTCAAAAGAATTAAAAGAATTTGGTTTTAAGTGCAAGGATGCAGTAAAAGCAGATGTTTGCGCAATAGATTTCGCAATTGTAAATGACAGACCAATGGTTTTCGAGATTAACCAATGCCCTTATTTCCATGCATTGAAACATAGGAGAACTAATCTAGATTTCGGAAAAGCAATTGTTGATTTTGCTGTTAAGAAGGCTAGGAAGTAGTTGAAGGTTTTTTTAAGTGTTTGAGTTCTTAAAGTATTTCATAGTTATTAAGTATTATGATAATAACAAATATTTAATTTCAAAGATATCTTTATATATTTGTTATTTATTCCAACCAATATGCCATCACTTACAACAGCTAAATTACCTATGCCAAAATCATGGGAAGAATTTGAGGCCATTTCTGCAGATATTATTAAAAAAATTTGGAATGATGAACTCATAACCAGAAATGGTAGAACAGGTCAGAGGCAAAATGGTATAGATATTTATGGAAAACCACAACACCTTGGTGGAAATTATGTTGGAGTTCAATGTAAGAATAAAGAAACCGATATCAAGGAAATTAAATCAGAAATAAAGAAAGCTGAAAATTTTAGACCTCCATTAAAAGAAATGATTTTTACTATTGGTTCACTAAGTGATGTTGAATTACAAGAAGAGATAAGAATAATTGATTTATGTAGAACCAAAGAAAACAAATTTTCTATAAGAGCTTTATTCTGGGATGACATCTGTTTAAATCTTGCAGAATATCCAACTTTAATGGAGAAACATTTTCCGCAATTTGTTGAGAGGAAATCTTCGTTAAAAGCAATAATTGGGAAAATCATGGATTCTACTATAAAAGACTGGATGTTTAATGATGAAGAAGGAGTTTATACCCATAAGAAAGATACAAACTTGACTATTATTAGAGATGATTTTGAAAACAATAGGGAGTTTGATGAGGAATGGGTTAAAAGATTTCCTGATAAGAAAGCTTTTGTTTCATATCACAGAATTTTCTATGGTAGTAATTTAATAGAGAAAGTTTTCTTGGTTGCTGTTGATGGCTACCGTATGTACATTCCTTTACCAACACATAAAGACTTGGAAATAAATAAATTTCAATACCATGTGGGTAAGATTATTAATCATCTGTTTGGTGAAGGGGAGAGGCTTGGCAATTATGATTCTTATTTAGATAGAGCAGGCATTAATGTAACAAAAGAAATGCCTGAATTTTTTAATGAATAATAAAACCATAAACTCTCCTAAGGTGGAAATTAGATATTTTCGCAATAATGAGAAGTACCATATTCTATATCTTTGTAGTTTCTTAATTTATAACTCAATCCAAAACATATTTATATAATCTAAACTACTTAAACTATGATGATGTTAAGATACCAATTTGGTGCAGTTGATGCTGTTTCAGGAGTTATTTTTATAGTTGGACTGACATCTCTCCAATATAATGTTACAATTGGGTTAATACTTTTAGGAATTGCAGTACTGAAGCAATTTAGTGGACTATGAAAGAAGAGAATAGAACAATTACGAAGGAGTATAAGTAGGGTCAAATGAGTATAGTCGAAGCTAATAATATCAAAGCCAAGACTAAATTAATCAACCATTCCAATGTCAAAGAGTGGATAAGAACCATATTTTCAGTCTTATTTGGGGCCATTATAATATTAATTGGACTTGTAAAATTTCTTTGGAATGATCAGAACTATTATTACATTGCTCTTATGATGGTGGGAGTTTTTATTCTGGCTTTATCAAAACCAAAATTAGAAGACCTTACTAAATTGCTTCAAAACTAATAACTTTGCTTAGTAGATCTAAACGAACATTATTTATATAATTCTATCATAAAATAATTTATGAAAAGAAAATTATTAATAATGCTAGTGCTGTTTGTGATTACTGTTTTATTTTACCCAGCGACCACATGTACTTTTTGGACAGGAGTTTATTCAGGCTTAGAATGCAATACATATATTCCAATTGTTGAGTTATTTAAGTTTGATCTATGGTCTTTTATGTTTATTCCATTTGCAGATGTACTATTTTTTATCAAAATTCCATTAATAATCTTTCTGACATTAAAGTTACATGAAAAATACTCAGAAAAAGTTATGAAATCTTTTAATTGCTTAAAGAAATATTATTTGGAATATGTAATCTTATTGTTGTTTTGGGTATTACTAATGCTAATGTTATTTGGAATTAATTACTTAATAGATTTATATTTTCCATGGGTTGGATTTGTAGACTAATATTTCTAAACTTAGCGATTATTATCAGAAAGTTATTGACTAATTAAGTATCCCTGCAGTAGATTACTGAACAATCATATATTGTCCATTAAAGTCAGCATGGTTGTGATCTACAACAACATTTGCTGCTTCTCTTCGCATTATTGGATCTTCTCCGGTTATAACTAAATAAAAATCACCTAAGTCAGACTCGAAAAGACCAATATATGCTTCATCAGGTGCTACACCAAGATCAGTGTATGCATCTGAACATGTAGTTGCATTATAACAAAGTATTTCTTGAAGAACTAAATTTTCACATACGTCTCCTATAAGAACCATGTTTTGTTCATGATCTGTTACTTGGATATCTAACATAACATAATTTGGATCAAGTTGATAACCTTCATTATCTAGGCCAAGAAAAATTTCAGTAATAGCTATAACATCTTCTGCTGGTGCTACATTAGCAACTACCATTAAACTACTGAAAGTATTATTCCCTGTAACAAATAAGCCAGGATAATCTGTTAATTCATATGTTGTTGCTGGATCAGTGAACTCACATTCATCTTGTTCTACAATAGCTCCATGATCACAATCAATTTCTGTATAAAAATTCCAGAACAAATAACCATCTTCTCTACAATAATATTCCATTAATTTACAATTTGTGCAAGACCTTACTGGTTGATTATTATTAAGTCTACATCTATCTGGAACTTGATTGGTGTTTCCACCCCATGGATAAGTTCCAACATGAAATCCTTTTGTATATGGATCATCTCCTCCATCTGTTTCTGAACATGTAATTTGGCCTTGTACTTGTTCAGCAAAGAATCCTAAAGCAATAACTATACTTAATATGGTTAAGAGGAATATAAATATGTTTTTTAAGTCCATTATAATATAGTAATCAACAAAAGTATTTAAACCTTTCTTTTAATTATATATAATAATGCAGTTTTGTTAAATGATTCTGTGTAATTTCTTTATTATATCACTTTTGGGGCGTATTTCTGCAATATTTCTAATTTTCTTGTAAATTTTACAACTTCTTAAAGAAAAATATATAAACTCCATTTCTAAAGAAGTAATTAAGGGTTGGGCACTTATTCAATTACAGAGGTGATTTAGTGAATAAAACATTATGGGCATTGTTTACAATTATATTAATTCTATTTAGTATAAGTTTTATTACGGCAAATGAAACTATTGAAATTAATGAAACATTGAATGATTCTATTGAAATCTTTTTAGAAGATAATAATACTCAAGATATTAATAATACTGTTGTTGAAGTGAATGAAACAGTCGAAATTAATGAATCTACAACTGAGAACGATACAATACCACAAGAAGAGATTATAGAACAGGAATTAGAACAAGTCGAAGAAACATATGAAGAACCTATGGAAGAAGTTGAAGATGAAATTATACTTGGGGAAGAAACAGAAGAAGAAGAATTCATTGTTCCAGAAGGATATGAATTAAAAGAACGTTCTAAATATTCAAATACATATTATGACTCTTCATCAAGGAAATATATAGCTGAACTGCATCCAAGGCCAATAAATTATGACGATGGTTCAGAATTTGTACCTATGTCTAAGAATATAGGTGGATCAAATTTAGATGATTATGAACATGGTGTTGAAACAGGATTGTATAAAGCATATTTTAAAGATGAGAACGATGATGAAGCATCCAGTCCAATAAAACTTGAATATAAAGGTTATACTATTATATTTACACCTGATTCTTTAAAATTCTCAGGACAAGATAAAAGTAATAAAAAGAATTCAAATATTAAAGTAAAAAATAATAAAGCAACTTATGAAGATCAATTTGGAGAGGGCATTGATATAGAATATGAATATTTAGATTATCAACTTAAAGAAGAAATTATAATAAATAGCTTAGAAGATTTGAAAGATAATATTAAATCTAAACCTGATGAAGATGATTCACTTGAATTAGAGTTTACTGTAAGAGCTTATGATACAGAAACATATGAATTTATGTATTTGAAAATAGGAGATGAAATAATTAATTTTGATGAGAAAATAACAGATAAATTAGCTAAAGATAATAATATAGAATTCTTAGATGATAGTGGAAGTACAATCTTTTATTTTCCTCAACCTTTTGTTTATGATTCTTCTGATGATAAATTGGATTTGGGTTATGTTTATTCTGTAAGTAAGTCTGGGAAACTAACTATTGAACTTGATATTCCATATTCATGGTTAGAAAATGCTGATTATCCTATTTATATTGATCCGACGACGTATATAAATGTAAGCAGAAATAGAATAGGGCAGGTAGAATCTAAATGTAATGGTAATTGGGAGTTTTCCCAATATGATCTGGCAAATATTGGTTCTTCAGATTCTAGCCCAGATAAGATAAGAAGAGGATGGATGGGATATAATATCAGTGAGATTAATGATATGGTAAATATCACTAGTGTATCTTTGTATTATTATGTGCTTGGTGTAAGTGAGGATGATTGTGATGGTAATTATGTTAATCTCGAGTTTTATGAATTAGATGATGAGAATTATGATACAACGCCTGATAATGATACTGCAATTGAAGAGATTTATGATGCAATAGGAAATGACTCTTATTATGGTTATGATCTTATTGATTCTTCAAGTCAACATACTTGGAAAAATGAAAATTTTGGGAGTGAAGGAGTTGATGAGCTTCAAAGCTTAATAAATGGAACTGCTACTGATATTCTTTTAATTGGATTGAAAGCAAGTGAGGATGATGAAAGTTGTGGGAGTGATGATTGTCGAGTTGATATAGAAGAAGAAGGTGTAAACTTACCTTATATCAGAGTAGAATACACTATTGTTCCAGATATTGATGTATCTCCTCTTTCATTAACATTTAATATAGGTCAATAAAAATGAAAGAAATGAAAAGAATAATTACTTTAATGTTTATTTTTATTAGTTGTATTTCTGCTTTAGTTTATGCAGCAGAATATGATCCGGCAATTCTAGAAGAATTTGAAACAAAAGAGGAAGTTGGAATAATTGTTAAAGTAATAGATACAAGTGGGATTGAAGTTTCATCTAAAGGTTCACCAGAACAACAGATGGATAGGGACTTAGAAAGAAAAGAAATATTCGAAGATAAAGTAGATGCAATATTAGCAGAGTTATCCGAATCAGAGTTTGAATTTGGTGGAACTTTCATATTAGGTAATGGATTCTATGGAAGTGTAAATAGAGATGGATTTAATAGGTTAGTAGAGCATCCCTATGTTAAAAGTATTTATTTAGAGGGATACACATATGCTGAAGACATTATATTTGAAGAAGATGGTTTAGGAGAGAATGAAACAGTTAGTGTTGAAGTTTTTCCAAAAGGGTTATCAGAAGAAGATTCCCTCTTATTTGATAACATTTCATTTGAAGATAACTATGAAGAACCCAAGAAAGAAGAAACTAATGTAGAATCTTTGTTCTCAAGAATAATCAGATTCTTTAAGTCATTATTCAGTGGACAGGAGTGAAAAACAGATGAATAAAATTAAAACTTTTATGATATTGATTTTAGCTTTAATTATTTGTATCTCTGCTAGTTTAGTCATTGCGATTCCTGAATATATTGATCCGGCAATTCTAGAAGAATTTGAAACAAAGAAAAAAGTGGGAATGATTGTTAAAGTAATAGATACAAGCAGCATTGAAATATCATCAAAAGGTTCAGTAGAACAACAGAGAGTTAGAGACTTAGAAAGAAAAGAAATATTCGAAGATAAAGTAGATGCAATATTAGCAGAGTTGTCTAAATCAGAGTTTGAACTTGGTGGAACTTTCATATTAGGTAATGGATTCCATGGGAGTGTAAATAGAGATGGATTTAATAGGTTAGTAGATCATCCATATGTTAAAGATATTTATTTAGAGGGATACACCTATGTCTCCCTTGTTGAAAGTAGGCAATTAATCAATGCAGATGATGCTGAAAATTTAGGTTATACTGGTGCAGGACAAACAGCTTGTGTTATTGATTCTGGTATAGATTATGATCATCCTGATTTAGGTGGATGTTTTGGAGCAGGATGTAAAGTTCGTATGGGGTGGGATTATGTTAATGTTGATGGCGATCCAGATGATGATTTTGGTCATGGTACACATGCTGCAGGAATAATAGCTTCAGAAAATAATACTTATAAGGGAATAGCACCAGATGCCAATCTAATTGCATTGAAAGTATGTAATGGTTCAGGAGCATGTAATAATACTTTAACTATAGATGCATTAGGTTACTGTTATTCCCTTCGTGATGCTTATAATATTTCTGTTGTTAGTATTAGTACAGGTGATTTACAAGAGCATCTCGGAAACTGCCCAGAGTGGGCAGATGATGAGATAAACTATTTATATGCAGTAGGAATTCCTGTTATTGTATCCTCAGGAAATCAAGGATATACAAATGGTATTTCGTATACAGCATGTTCACCGAATGCAATTTCTGTTGGGGCGGTTTATGATGATGCATTAGGGCGACAGCCAGCTGTAGGTAATTATCCAGAAGCACCATGTTATGATAATGATACCCAAGTAGATAATGTAACTTGTTATACTAATAGAGCAAGTAATTTAGATTTATTAGCTCCTGGTCAACAAATGACAACTACAGATGAAGGAGGAGGATATATTACAATAGGTGGAACTTCAGCTGCAGCTCCAATAGTTTCTGGAGCAGTTCTTCTATTATTACAAGCAGATCCAACATTAGATGTAGATGAGATAAAAGAAATATTAAATGATACAGGTGTTCCTGTCACAAGAGAGGGTTTAACCAGGCCAAGAATTGATATACAAGCTGCTATTAACTCTTTAGATACTGTTCAAACATTCAATATATCAAACAGTGGTAGTGCCACATTAAATGTTACTTCTATAACAAATAATAGTGCTTGGTTTTCATATATTTATCCAAATTCTTTCACACTTAATACTAGTTCATACCAACTTGTCAAGGTAATAGTAAATCCATCTGGTTATACTCCAGGCGCTTATTCAGGTATTGTTTCAGTCAATTCAGATGATCCTGATGAAAGTCAAGTAAATATATCAGTTACCATGAATGTATATTGTATAGATAATGATAGAGATGGATATGATGATTACGATGCAACATGGTGTTCTTTAGGAACAGATTGTAATGATACTAACTCGAGCATTAATCCTGTAGCAACAGAAATATGTGATGATGGTATTGATAATGATTGTGACAATGATGTAGATTATAATGATTCAGATTGTACTGAAGCAGACGGAGAATCTTGTACATATGATTATCAATGTGATTCTGGTTATTGTGATAATGATGGCCTTGGTTGGGTTGATGATGATCATTGTTTTTCAATAGAAAGCACATATTATGATAACCAAGATAGTAAATGTGAAGAAAGTGCAAGGGCAGCTAATAGTGATTGGTGTGATGAAAAAAGAAATGAAGACTTAAACACATGTGATAAAACTGGAGTAACATACAAAGAAGATACATGTTCTGATACTTGTACTATCTCTGATAAATCTATTTTTGAGTGTAATGAAACAGGTTGTTCATGTACAGAACCTTTATGTGATGGATTATCTACGGGAAGCAATATAACAACATGTACAGCTAATCAAACTTATTTTGCAGATAAGTGTACTTCAATAGCTTCTGGGGAAGATAGAGATAATATTTGTAGAAATAGTAGTTTTGCAGCTGATTGTACAGCAGATTCTGAATGTAATAATATAGAAGCAGGAACTGGTTTTTGTACTGCTACTTGTACTTATATTGATAATCCCCCAAATGTTACATTAGTAAGTCCACTAGATAATAATATTTCAATAACAGGTAATGTAACTTTTAATTGTTCGGTAACAGATGATCATAATTTAACTAATGTAACTTTGTATCATAATATCTCAGGAACTTGGTTAGCAAATGAAACAAGTTTATTGACAGGAACATCAGATTATGCCTTATTTACAATAAATAATATTCCAGATGGAAATTATACTTGGAATTGTTTAGCTTATGATAGCGCTTCACAATCTGACTGGGGCAATAGTAATTATACTTTAACAATAACATTACCTACTGAATCTCAAATCCTAATCTTCAAAAACTCTTTAGGTAACACAATGGCTTACTTCAATAGTTCAGGAAACCTCTGGGTGAATGGAAACTTAGAACAAAACTCATCTTACACAAGAACAAGTGCAGATGAACATATAATAAATTACAATAATGAAGATGTTTATATCTTAAATCAATCAAATGGAAATCTTTTCATTGATGGAGAATTATTTGAAAATCAAAATCCTTTAACTCCACAACAAGACAGCTACATAATAAAAGATGATTCCAATAATGTAGTTGCTTACATAAACTCTACTGGTAATTTATTCCTAAAAGGAGAATTAAAATAATGAGGTCGATAAAATGAAAAACATAATATTATACCTATTAATAGCAATTATGACAATATCAATGGTAACAGCAGCTGACGTTGTTTTTGAAGCAGGTGAATTATTAGACATTTCTGATGGGAATGTTTCTGCGAGTTATTTTATTGGTGACGGTACGTTAATCACAGAGGTAAATCATCTACAAGATTATAGGATCTCGAGTTATGGTCTTGTAGGTTATTGGAGTTTAGATGACTTAAATGATTACTCTGGAAATGGTCATAAAGGAGAATGTTCAACATGTCCTGATTCGACAACTGGAAAGAGTGGCAGTGCATACGATTTTAATGGAGTGGATGAATGTATTGATGTTTCAGATGATAGTGCATTAGATTTTACAACACAAGATATGAGTTTAGCAGCATGGATTAAAGTAAATAATCCAGACAGTGCAGTACTTCAAAGAATAATTGCAAAAGGAAGATCAGGAACTGATAAAGGATATGAAATAATTTACCAACCTAGTACTGATAAAATAATTTTTGGAGACTTAGATGGTTCAATATATAAGACAGGATTTAACTTAGATGATGGAGATTGGCATTTTGTAACTGCAACTTATGAAAGTGGAAATACTTATACATTATATGTAGATGGAACTGAAGTGCAATCACCTTCAAGTACTGGATCATTAGATGGATTTGATGATACAAGTGCACCTTTTAATATAGCATGTAGAACATATGGATCACAATTACACTTATTTAATGGTTCAATTGATGAAGTGACTGTCTGGAATGAAACTTTAACTACAAGTGAAGTAGCAGGTTTGTATGAATTACAGAAAGAATTAATTTCACAAAAAGCTTGTTTATTGGGACAAGGAGATCATTATGAAATTGGAGATACTGGTTTATCTTATCCTCTAACAATAAATCAAAGTACATCTGGCATAAGCTTATGGGTTTCTGCAAATGTTTCGGCAGCAGGTTACACAGATAGAACTCCTTATTGGTCAGGTACAGCAGAAGAGGCATTAAATGAACTTATTTTAGTTGATGGAATTAATGGAGAAATAGATCATACTTCACTTCCAGATTTTACTAGAACTACTTATTTAGCAGGATATGATACAGAATGTACAGAAGTTTGTGAGTTTTTGGATGAACAAGAAGCTGAAGTGTGTTGGGATGAATGTACAGACACGCCTGTGTATGCTGATGGTAGAGATATTGGGGCTACAGTAACTATGTTAGTAGAAGCAGTGAAAGCTTTGCAAGCAGAGAATGTTCTATTGCAACAGGAATTATGTAGACAAAATGAGAATTATGCATTTTGTTAATTTTTTTCTTTTTTTCAATCAAAAACTTTAAGAATAATAAAGCCATAAATTCTCTAAGAGGTAATAAAAATGGACATTTTTGCAATAATGAAAAAACATCATATACATTTTCTTAGATTTACACAAGATGATACTCCAAAGGTTAGAGGATTAAAGGATTCTAAGTCATTTATTTATTTGAATAAGATGATGAAGAAATACAAACATGAACAAATAGACTTTTTTTATGATCCAAAAGTTAATGGGCGGTTTATTGTTGGTGTGCATAATACAAAACTAGGTCCAAGTTTAGGTGGATTTCGGTTATGGGAATATAAAAATGAAAAATTAGCAATAAAAGATGTTTTAAGATTAAGTCGAGGAATGACTTATAAGTCTGCAGCAGTTGGTCTTAAATTAGGTGGTGGAAAAGCTGTTTGTTGGTTAGATAAAAAAGGTAAGTCAAAAGAATTATTGAAATCTTATGCACAATTTTTACCTTTTGTCTGCGATGCTTATATTACTGCAGAGGATGTTGGGTCAACTGTTCCTGATATGGATTTTTTAGATAAAGAATTTTTCAAGATTGTTCATAAGAAAAAGTGTTGTGTTGCATGTGTTTCTTTGAAAAGAGGTGGTTCTGGTAATCCTTCTCCATTTACATCAATTGGTGTTTATGAAAGTATTAAAGTTTGTGCTCAGAAATATCTGAAAAAGAAAACTTTGAAAGGTGTGAAAGTAGCAATACAAGGCATGGGTAATGTAGGAAGACCTTTAGCAGAGATGTTATTAAAGGATAATGCCTTTGTTTATGTAAGTAATAGATCACAAGGAAAAGTTAAAGATTTCTTGGCTTATGCAAAGAAAAAGAAAAAAGAACATCTTGTTAAGAATGTTCCAATGAATAAGATTTATTCAGTAGATTGTGATGTATTTTCACCATGTGCTTTGGGTGCAGTAATAAATGACAAAACAATTCCAAAATTAAAATGTAAAATAATAGCTGGTTCTGCAAATAATCAATTAGAAGATGAAGTAAAGCATGGAAAAATATTAAGGAGAAAAGGAATTAAGTATGCTCCTGATTTTATAGTTAATGCAGGTGGAGTTGTTAATTGCTATTTTGAATATTTAGCAAGAACAAAAGGTGGAAAATATACTAAAAAAGCAGCAATGAAATTAATACATAAAATTCCCAGGAATTTAGTAAGGGTTTTCAATATTTCAGACAAAGAAAACATTCCAACAAGCTTAGCTGCGAATAAACTAGCTGAGAAAAGGTTTATGAAGAAGTAAATGAGTTAGAATTCTATTTTCTTCCTAAAATAAAGCCAGCCTAGCCAAATTACACCAATTCCCATATCTAAAACAGCCCCTTTGAATAATGATTTATACATTTCATATGTTTCTAGGATAATAACTTGATCATAACTTATTCCAAAATATGAAATCCAGATTTCATATGGCCAGAATAATGGAACTCCTCCTCTGTAAATCATGTCTAAGATTAAATGTGTGCAGATTCCTGCAAAGATTGCAATTGCGCAGTTTCTTGGATTTAGAATTGTATATTTCTTTCTTAATAATGCAGTAATAATCATAACTAAAGATGCTATAAGAATTCCAAACAATAAACTATGAGTTACAACTCTATGAACATCAATATTTAATGTCCATTGTAATAAATAATCAATATCTGGTAGAATTCCTCCAAAAAGTAATAAAGCCCATTCTAATCTGTTTAATTTTCTACTGAATTTCTGAAATATTAGACCTAATAACCATGCTCCAATTAAATGTACAAATGCAAAAGGCATTATTTCCCCTCCAATCTTTCAAGTTGTTTCTCAGCTAATGTTTTCAAATTTGTTTTTAATAATGCAGTAAAGATTTGTTTAGATTTTTCTTTTTGATTTAATGAATTGTACATTAATGCTAAGTTAAACCATATTGTATTCTTAATCTGATTGATATTTGCAGATACTTCAATAGTTTCAGTTGTTTTTTTCTCAAGAGCTGCTGAGAATAATACAGCAGCTTTCTTAGCTTGACCAGATTTTCCTAAAATAATACCCATTCCAAGATAAGGTTCTAGTAATTCTTTGTCTTTTTCATGAATTTTCTTGAAATATTCAAATGCTTTTTCTAGGTTTCCTTGTTGTAGGTATGTTATTGCTAAATCATGCAAATTCTTAAGATTTTCAGGATCTTGTTTTTCTTTTTCTAGTAAAAGATTGAGGTATTTAGTTTGTTTATCTTTTTGTTCTGTTTTTGGTTTTAAAAATTGATAATGATGGATTGGAATATCAGTTTTAATGAATTTTAAATTAAGTTTTTGCATTATTGGTGCAATTGTTTCATGTATTTTACCTTCAAATTCTAAATTAAGATTGTTTTTGAATAATCTTAGTATTTGTGTTTCTGTATAACCTTTGAATTCTTGTGATTCTTTGTATGGATCACTTTTTGAAGATATTAAAGTTGGTTTTTGGTCATTTGTATAATGTCTTTGATTAAAAGAAACTATTGGAAATTTATTTTCTTTGATAACTTTCTTAATATTTTTATGATCTTTTTCTGAGATTGTTTCATCGGCATCTAAAACTAAAATCCAATCACATGTAGCGTGTTTTAGTGATTCGTTTCTTGCTGCAGAAAAATCATCTATCCATTTGAAGTCAAATATCTTTGCATTGAATTCTTTGGCTATTTCCTTTGTTTTATCTGTACTTCCTGTATCTACTATGATTATTTCATCTACTAAATCTTTGATTGAATCAAGGCATTGTTTGAGGAATTTCTCCTCATTTTTTGTAATCATACACAGGCTTATTTTTGGCATATTTTGAGTGGAATAGTTGTTTTTTATATATTCTTTTAAAATAAAGTTTATAAATTCTAGACCATTCCTAAGTAGTAATGGTCGGTTCGGAGGTTATTGGGGATTTATTGATAAAGCTATTAATTCTTTTAGTAGTTGCAAAAGTATTTGGATGGATAGCTACTTATTTTAAACAACCCTCTGTATTAGGAGAGCTTTTAGCAGGTGTTGTTCTTGGACCTAGTATTTTAGGAATTATACATCCTTTAATTGGAGAAGTTGGTGGATTATCTACACATATTTTGACTTTTTTAGCTGAGATAGGTGTGATTATTTTATTATTTCAAGTTGGTTTAGAATCTAAGTTAAGTAAATTGTTAAAAGTAGGTTTTGCATCTGTATTAGTGGCTTTTGCAGGAGTTATTTTTCCTTTTGCATTAACATTTTCTTTTTTTGCATCAATGGGTTATAGCACTTTAATTGGTGTTTTTGTTGGAGCAACTTTTTCAGCTACATCAATTGGAATTACTATGCGTGTTCTTGAAGATATGAAAAAAATAGATACAACAGAGGCAAGAATTATTTTAGGTGCAGCAGATATAGATGATGTTATTGCATTAATTGCTTTATCTATCTTAATAGGAATAGTAGAAGCAGGTAGTGTTTCTTATTTTAATATTGGAAAGATCGCAGTATTTGCAGTCTTGTTTTTAGTGGCTTCATTATTTATTGGGTTTGCTATATCTGGAGCATTGCATAAAATGCTTGAAAAATTAAAAGTAGTTAGAACATTTATCTATACTTCGTTTATTTTTGCGTTGGGTTTTGCTTATCTAGCAAATGCAATTGGTTTAGCAACTATTGTAGGTGCATTTGTTGCTGGTTTAGTTTTAGAAAGAAGTAAAGATAGACCTAAATTAGAAGAGAAACTAAAACCACTTGCAAATATATTTGTTCCAATATTCTTTGTAATGGCAGGTGTTAAACTAAACTTACATGTGCTATTTAATCTTCAAAACTTGCCAATTATATTTGTTTTAATAGGAATTGCAATTCTTGGAAAGATGTTATCTGGATTCTTTGCTTATTGTCCACATGGAAAAAAGGTTAATAAGCTTGCAGTATCTTTAGGAATGATTCCAAGAGGAGAAGTTGGCTTAATCTTTGCAACATATGGATTAGCTTATGGTGTATTAGATCAATATTTGTATGCGATTGTAGTGGTGGTTATTATGTTAACAACATTTGTAACTCCAACACCTTTAGAATGGGTTATGGAGAAAGTTAAAGAGGATTAAGTTTAAATAAGAATAAGAAATACTTGGTGATAAAATGACATTAATTTATATTGGGGAACAAAGAAAAGGAAGACTTATAGAAGCTCTTCGATCTAATTTACAAAGTATCGATGAAAATCCAGGACTTGAAGATACTTTTGTTAATCAACCTGCAGGAACTGTTGGTTTAGATAGATTACTTTCTCTTGATCATGTTGAAGGCGTTGTTTTAGTTGGGTATCAAAGAGATGTTTTTGGAGATCCAGGAAAACTTGAAGAATTTGTAGTGAAGGCACGAATGAGACACAATCTTCCTATTGTTGCATTAGCTCTTCCTGGACAGGAGTTTCCAGAAGCAGGTGCTATGTATGTAATTGAAGGAGCACTTAGTCAAGGAAGAGGCCGTGGTGGAATGTCTATAAAACAAATGGGTGTTGAAATTGGTAAAAGTCTTTTATTAGATGCAAATAGAAATGTTAAAGCAAGATCTGGTTATGATGATTCTAATGGGCTTGCTGTTATAGGTCATCAATATACTGAAAATACTCTTTATGCTTTAGCAAGATGTTATGTTCGTGAAACAGGACTTCCTGCAGAAGTTTATTCAGGGCACCAATCTGATGTTATGTGGCAAAGAATTACAGAGCAACATGATGGTTTTCTTTTATTAGGAAATGATAGAGACGTTCTTAATGGCGGTGCCCAGATAGAATTAGGTAATGTAATAGAGGATGGAGATAAACCTGTTGTGGGAATTGAGCTTGAAAGAGGACAGTTTAGTTATACCAGGGATAGATGTACATATATTGTTGTAGATAGACCAGGATTTTTAAAAATTCATGAAACTGTTCAAGAGGCAATGCCTCATTTACAAGATTGAAAGAATAAGAAAATAAAAAATAAAAGAAATTAACCAGCAGTTGTTGCTGATTCTTCTTCAAGGCCCATTACATCACCTGCACCTTTATCATCGCTTTTGAAGAATCCTTTAATCCATTCACCGATTTTAGTTGCTGGTTTTTTGTCTTCATAAGGTACATCTGTTGGTCCTGCTGAATCCATTGGTTCTTCATCTTTACATGAAACATGTGTAAATCCAACTTCATTGCATGTGATTTTTATACATTCCTTGTCTTTAGAGATTGTACAAGTTGTTTCAAATTCAGTAACTTCACCAATTTCTCCTGTTTCAGGTTCTTTACACATACCGAATTTACAACCTTTGTCATCAACTCCTTCAACATATTGGTATTCTTTTTCTTCACAGCTTTCTTTTACACTGCTAATTTCTTCTTCTGAAGGACAATCATATGTTGTATCTGTTCCAGATGTATCATCTGTTAGGGATTCTTTACAAATAACTATTTTACAACCACTAACTGGGTCAATGTCTGTAACAGCATACATTCCATTGTTAGTACATTCTTCGAATTTACCATCATCAATGTCTTCATCACAGTCTGTACTTTCTGTTGTTGTATCATCAGTACTGTCATCTTCTGTATCAGTTGAAGTACTATCTGTGCTTGTTCCACTTGCTGTACTATCTGTTCCAGTGCTTTCATCTCCTTGACAATCAATAACTGTGCAACCATATAAGTTCTCAACTTTTACAGCAGTTGCGCCTTTAGCTTCACAGTCTAATGTGTGTTGATCAAGTTCATCTTGATCAGGACAAGTGTTTGAATCTGCTGATGTTGTTGGATCGTTAGTAGTGGTGTCTGTTGTTGAAGAAGCTGTGGTTCCTGTTGATGGTTCTTTACAAGCAACTTCATCACAACCAGCTGAATCTTTTGTTTTCTCAGCAGTCCAACCCATTTTTTCACATTCTTCTACTTTCTCAGTAATTTCACCCTCACTAGGACACCCATCACCTTCTGCTGTTTCATCACATTCAACTGTTGTACAACCAGTAGAATCCATAACTTTCTTAGCTACTCCTTTACATTCATCCATTTTTTTATTAATTTCATCATCAGTTAATGGGCATCCATTACCAGCTGCACTTGTTCCAGTAGAAGATCCGTCAGTTGTACTATCTGCACTTGTTCCAGCAGAGTTCCCGTTTATTGTGTCTTCTACACCAGTTGAAGGATATTCACAAATAACAATAGTACATCCAGCAGAGTCCATTTCTTTTTTATGTTCTCCATCACTTTCTTTACATTCATCTACTTTTTTAGTAACTTCTTCATCACTTTGACAACCATCTCCTGCTGAAGTAGCTCCAGTAGCTGAATCTTGTGCAGAAACCACTGCTAATAAAAGCAGAATACTTAGAATACATACTATAATTTTTCTCATAATCTTCACCTCAAATTAATTTTATTAAAATTATGTAATATATTCAGAATTTGTTTATATAAATAGTTTTTGCAATTAACGCCAATTTACTTTAATATCGTCAGTTCTTAAGTAAGGATCAATACCTGCTTTTTCTATTGTTAGTTTATCTCCTGTTTTGTGTTGTAAGATTCCAAGCCAAGCAATCATTGCTGCATTATCAACAAGAAATTCGTTATCTGGCATTAAACATTCTGCTTTTCTTGTTTTGCACATCTTATTGCACATCTCTTGCAAACGTTTATTGCAAGCGACTCCACCACCTAATAATAATTCATTTTTATCACAATGTGCTAAAGCTCTTTCTGCAACTTCAACCATCATTGCAAAGACTGTTTCTTGTGCAGAAAAACATAAATCTTCTTTTTTGTATTGGCCAGATTTAATTTTTTGTTTTAAATTTGTTAATAATCCTCCAAAACTTACATCCATGCCTTTTACAACATAAGGAAGCTCAATGTAGTTTTTACTTTTTAAGCTTAAGTCATAAACTAATGGACCACCTGGAAAGCCTAACTCTAATTCTCTGGCAAAAGCATCTAAGAAATTACCAATTCCAATATCTAATGTTTCTCCAAAAATTCTATATTTGCCAGCTTCATAAGCAATAACTTGAGTGTTTGCACCAGAAACATAGAGTAAAACAGGATCTTTTGCTTTTGTTAATAATCTACCAATTTCTAAATGTGCAATGCAATGATTAACTCCAACTAATGGAATGTTGTTTTTTGCAGCTAAAGTTCTTGCAAACATTGCACCAATTTTTAATGGATGGCCAATACCAGGGCTTTGTGAATATGAAATTAGATTGATGTCTTTGATTGTTAGCTGTGCTTTTTTTAGAGCATCTGATAAGATTTTATCGCAGACTTCAACATGATGATCAGCTGCTTTGCCTGGTATCATACCACCTTTTTTAGTTGTGTAACTATCTTTGACATTCGCTAGGACTTTCTTTCCTTTTATGATTCCTATCCCGAAGGTGTGAGCTGTTGATTCAATGCCAAGACATATCATATTTTGTTAATATTAGTTAGAATTATATAAATCTAACTATAATATATGTATAGCAGCTTCAAAATTCTTCATCTTTTACCTAATGTCCTGTTTCCCCGGATGGGGCAACCCCCAACGACGGACTCGATCTATTTTCAAAGGAATTTTGACTGGAATGCTGCTATACACATAATTTCAATTAAATCTACCGTTAGGTTTATATATACAATATGTGTACTATTCTTAATGGAACTTGATGAGTTTTTAAAGAAAATCAATGAATACAATCCTCAAGCAGATGTAAAGCTTATAAAAAAGGCTTTTACGTTTGCTAAAGTTGCTCATGAAGGTCAAAAGAGAGTATCTGGAGAGGATTATTTCTCACATCCATTAGAGGTTGCTAAGATATTGATTGAACAAAAGGCTGATTCTTCGACTATTTGTGCTTCATTGCTTCATGATGTATTAGAAGATACTAAAATTGATAGAAAAGAGGTTAAAAGAGTTTTCGGAGAGGAGATCTGCGAATTAGTTGAAGGTCTTACAAAGATTGATAAGGTTCATTTTGATACAAAAGAAGATTATAATGCAGAGAATTTAAGGAAAATTTTATTGGCAACTACAAAAGACATTAGAATTATTCTAATTAAATTATCAGATCGTTTGCATAATATGCGAACATTAGAGACATTTAAAGAAGATAAAAGAAGAAGGATTTCTAAGCAAACCATGGAAATTTATGCACCAATTGCACACAAACTAGGGATGTGGAAAACAAAAGGAGAGCTTGAAGATTTATCATTGAGATATCTTGAACCAGAAGTCTATACAAAAATAAGAAAAAAGATTAATCAGAAAAGAGGACAAAGAGAAAAAGTAACACAAGAAATTATTAATGTAATAAAAGGAAAATTAGATGAAAAAGGAATTAGATCAAGAGTAACTGGAAGGGCAAAATATTTCTATAGTATTTATAGAAAGATGTTGAAAAAGAAAATAAATATTGATCAAATGTATGATTTAATTGCAATTAGAATTATTACAGCAACAATTCCTGATTGTTATGCAGCTTTAGGGATGATTCATGATTTATGGAAACCTTTACCTCATAGATTTAAAGATCTTATAGCAATTCCAAAAGCAAATGGTTACCAAAGTTTACACACAACTGTTATTGCTCGAGATGGAAGGATGTTGGAAGTGCAAATAAGAACAGTTGATATGCATCATTTAGCAGAAGAGGGTGTTGCAGCACATTGGAAATATAAAGGAACAGAAAGAGACAAGGCATTTGATAAAAAAATATCTTGGCTTAAGCAAATTTTAGATTGGAAACAAACAAGTGGTGCATCAGAATTTATTGATACATTTAAGATTGACTTGTTTCATGATGAGATTGTTGTTTTTACACCAAAAGGCGATCCGATTTCTTTACCAGTTGGTTCAACTCCTGTTGATTTTGCATTTATGGTTCATTCTGATGTTGGAGATAAATGTAGTAAAGCAAAAGTCAATGGAAAGATAGTTCCATTAGATACAGAATTAAGCTCTGGTGAGATTTGTGAAATTATTACACAAAAAAATGCAAAACCAAGTCGACAATGGTTAAAGTTTGTAAAAACAAGTAAAGCAAGAAGTAAGATTAGAGTTAAATTAAATATAGAAGTTGATCATGATCCTAAAAAAGGTAGATTGCGTAAGGAAAGAGATAAAGATAGGGAATTCGCGGAAAATCCTCTTCAATATTTAGCAGTAGAAGGAAAACCTGCTCCTTTGAAACTTTCTAAATGTTGTGAACCAAAAATTGGAGATGATATTGTTGGTTTTTATACAAAAGATAGGAAAATTACAGTCCATAAAAAAAGTTGTGTGAATGTTGCTACACTTGATAAGAAAAAAGAAGTTAAAATTAAATGGACAAAAGATAAACAAAAGAATGAAATTGAAGTAACACTTGCTTTAGAAGATAAAGTTGGAATTTTGGCTTTAATTTTAAATATTTTTGTTCAACATAGAGTTAATATTAGTTCTTTAAACACAAAAGCAAAAAAAGATCATGTTGTTAATAAAATAAGAATGTTTTTAGATGACAGAGAAATCCTCGACGAGATTTTAGTTAAGATTAGAAAGATTGATGGGGTATTGGATGCGAAAGAGAGTTGAGAATTAATTCTCTCCTAATTCTTTATGTGGTCTTGAATTAAACACACTTTCGTCAAAGAAATAATTAACAATAGTAATTGAAGTTCTTCTTACTATAATTCCAAAATAAGCATGAGCTAAAATTAACCACATTGGGATTCCAAGGATATCTGGATTAGAATAACTCCAGACACCAAAGTAAATGCAAATTATTTCACCTATTGGTCCAATTATTCCAGCAATTATAACAAAGCAAATATCTGTTTTTTCATGGTATTTAATTAAACTAAGTAAAGTTAAGACTAACATAATAATGAATAATAAAATATTCATCCTCCAGAACATACATAATGAAACAATTAATAAAACATACATTACTGCATCATAAATCATAATATTTCTAAGATTTTCAATTGAAGGATGATGTTTGTAGTGTATTCTAGTGTGGGTAAGATTAAAAATAGTATCTCTTAGACGTCGTCCAAACAAATAAGCAAAGCCCCAAAATATTGGTAACCAGAGAGGGATTCCTAAAATTATAGGATTAGAATAACTCCATATTCCAAATTTAATACAAATTATTTCTGCGATTGGTCCAAGTATAGCAGCACAACAAAAAAATACAATATCTTCTTTTTTATGAAAAAAGTAAAAAGCCAGAGCAACAATTCCTACACCAATTGCTGTTGCAAGAAGAATTGTTTCTTTGAGAATTATTATGTCTAATAATACAAGAATAAAAAGAATGACTTCAATTATTAGTGCTTTTGTATTTTTGTTTAACATATTATTTGTATTCTTATTCGTAAGTTCTCTTTTTCCCTTTCTTATTAGCTTTGTTTTTATCTTTGCCTTTTTTCAAATATTCTTTTGCAGCTGCTCCATGTAATTTTTGTCCACATGGTGTTGGGTATTTTCCAGTTAAACAAGCATAACATAAATCTTTTGAAGGAATACCAATTGATTCGATTAGTAAATGCAGTGGCATGTAAACTAAAGAGTCTGCACAAATTTCTTTTGCGATTTTATCAACTTCTTTTTGTGTTAATTCTTCTCTATAAACATCATCACTGTTTTTTGCAGCAATTAATTCTCCATGTGTGCTAAAATCAATTCCATAAAAACAAGGATGTCTAATTGGTGGGCACGAAATTCTTACATGAACTTCTTTTGCACCTTGTTCTTTCAAATATTTTACAATATTCTTTGAGGTTGTACCTCTTACAATGCTGTCGTCAACTAAAATTATTTTTTTATCTTTGACAACTTTTTTAAGAACAGTAAACTTTTGTTTTACTTTGTTATCTCTGTCAGAACTTTCAATAAATGTTCTTCCAACGTGTCTGTTTCTAATTAATCCTTCTTTTACTGGTAAGCCAAGAGACCATGCGAGTGCATCTGCTGAAGCTCTTGATGTATCTGGTACAGGAACTACAATAAAATCTTTGTCAATTTTTACTTTTTCTATTTTTGCTAAATTTTTACCAAGGTTGTTTCTTGTTAAATAAACAGACTTTTTGTCAATTGTAGATGCAACATTTGCAAAATACACCCATTCAAACATACAATGAGCTAATCTAGGACCTTCTGCATATTTTTTTATATGTACTTTCTCATCTTCGATTGCTATTAAATGTCCTGGAGCAAGGTCTTTAATGTCATCTGCTGAGATTCCACAATTAAGTAATGCATTACTTTCAGAAGCAACTAATAATATGTCTTCTTTATATCCATAACATAATGGTTTAAAGCCCATTGGGTCTCTTGTTACTACAATATCTCCATAAGCATTCATAAAGGTACAATTATAGGCTCCATCTAAGGCTTTTGAAAGTCTACCACAGACTTTTACAGGATCTGGTTTTTTTGGACCTCTTAATTCATTTGCAATATAATGCATAAATATTTCAGTATCAGTGTCCCTTGTCATATGGTAATCTGTTTTTTCCATAAGGTGTTTTTTTAATTCTGCATAATTGGCTAGTTGGCCATTAAATCCAAATGTAAACCATTTCCATTTTCTACCATGTTTACGTTCAAATGGCATTGCATAATCTCTATCATCTGCTCCACAAGTAGCATATCTTACATGACCAATTGCTTTATTTGATTTATGTCTCATAAATAGTTCATTTCTTTTTGCAGGTCTAGTTGTTTTGAATACTTCATTAACACTACCGAGATTTCTATAATTTCTTAGAAGTTTTGGTTGTTTTGGATGGAATGTAGTTAATCCAGCTGATAATTGACCACGAGCTTGCATATTAAGTAAAAGTTTGTATACATAATAGGCAGCCTTATCACTTTCTTTAGAATTTTTTGGTATAAATACCGCTGCTATGCCGCATTCTTCATGAGCAACTGCCATATATATTTGATTTTGGGGAGCGTATATAAATGTTTCTATATTAGAAAATTGTAAAAATATCACTAAGTAGTGATTAAAATAGAAAGGTTTATATACTAAAGTACATTCAAATTTTATAGAATTGTTGAATTTAGGTGAAATAATGAGTAGATTGGAAAAACTAACAAATGCTGCAAAAAGACTTGTTCAGGGTATTCAAGACATAAGTGATTTAGCAGTTGGAGCTAGAAATTATTCAGGAGCTAAGTTAACACCTGAATGTGCAGATTCTTTGTATTGGGCTTTTTGTAGAGACAAAAAGACTTTTGAAGCTCAGGCATTATCTGAGTATGGTACAAATAATGATAGTTATATGGGCGGTAGTAGTGTGGGCTCTGATAGTTATCTTCTATCTGGAGATGCTCAATTTAGTATTGATTTACCTACTGAAGCACAAGTTAGAGTTATTAATAGGTTGAAAAGACGATATGAATCTTCAATAAAAAGATTATCTAAAATGATGCGTGACTCTACTGATGAATCTATTCAATCAGTAGTTAAAATGGATACTACTATGATGCGTTATTCATTATTTTTGTCGACTGTAACTGACAATAAAGTATTGGATAGAAAATTAGCAGCAACAGAAGACTTAACAAAGGAATTTGACCAACAACTTAACCCAGGACCAGATGAATTTAGTCCATATGCTGCACAAGTAATGGCTGAAGTTGAAAGAGCAGGTCCTGGAAATACAACTTATCATTAATTCTTAGATTTAATATTATTCTTTCTAATTAATATATGGAAAATACTTAAAATATCAATAACATTTATAAATAGAGGAGAAATCAGAGTACCAATGGCATGCCGGGTGTATAATCTTTCTGTAGGCTAAAGGAGGTCTAATCGACTCTTTTCACCTATTAGATGGATTTATAGCACTTTATATGCAGAATGCCCTGGTAGTGTAGTCTGGCCTATCATGAAGCCCTGTCGAGGCTTCGACTCGGGTTCAAAAAACGCAGATCGACCTTGGTTGCGAATGAAAGTCCCGGCCAGGGCGTATTTTTACAAATGAAGGCGTATGGAGCATATGATGGGCCGTTAGCTCAGCCTGGCTAGAGCACCACACTTTTAACAAAATCACATAAGTGGTTGAAAGTAATGTGGGTGTCGCGAGTTCGAATCTCGTACGGCCCGTTTAACCTTTAAATGGAGGATATAAAAGATGGCAGCAAAAAGAAAGAGAAAGAAAATAAAAAATATGTCCTTTGATATTACTACTCATGTATTAGTTCCAAAACATTCTTTGTTAAATGATAAAGAAAAAAAAGCTTTGTTTGAGAAGTATAATATAACTATACAACAATTACCAAAAATCTCAATTATTGATGCAGCTATTCAGCCTTTAAAACCAAAATTAGGAGATGTTGTTAAGATAGTAAGAGAAAGCCATACTGCAACTAGATCAGTTTATTATAGGGGTGTAATCAATGAGTAAATATGCAAATGTCTTAATAAAACACTATTTTGATGAACATTCTTTAGTTAGTTCTGATATTGTAAGTTTTAATAATTTTATTGAGAATGAACTACAAAAAATAATTGAAGCTAACAAAGTTATTGAGCCAACAATAATCCCTCATAATATTGATGAGTTTAAAATTAGATTAGATAAAATATGGGTAACTAAACCAGAGATTACAGAAGCAGATGGTTCAAAAAGACCAATTTATCCTGTTGAAGCAAGGTTAAGAAAAATAAGTTATTCTGCACCTGTATTTATTGAAGTCTCTGCACACATTAATGGGATTCAAAGAGAATCTTTTACAACACAAATTGGTAGTGTTCCTATAATGTTAAGAAGTAAATATTGTCATTTACATAATTTAAACAAAGAAGAACTTATTTCAAAAGGAGAAGATCCAGATGACTTAGGTGGTTATTTTATAGTTAATGGAACAGAAAGAGTATTAATTAATATTGAAGACTTAGCAGCAAACAATTTTTTAGTTGAAAAACAAAAAATTGGTCCAAGTGCTTTTGTTGGAAAATTATTTTCTGAATATGGTTCTTTTAAAATTCCTCATACAATTGAGAAATTAAAAGATGGATTATTTTACTTAACTTTTACAAGAGTAAAAAGAATTCCTTTAGTTCCAATTATTAAAGCATTAGGAATGACAAAAGATGAAGACATTATGAAAGTAATTAGTGGCCAGGATGAAAATGATGCTATCTTTGTTAATTTATTTGAATTTGTTGACATAAAAACAGAAGAAGAAGCATTAGATTATGTTGCAAAGAAAATTGGAATTACACAAGCAAGAGATATAAGAATTGAAAGAATGAAAGAAATTCTTGATAAATATCTATTACCTCATTTAGGTGTTGAAGAAAAAGATAGAGTATACAAAGCACATAATCTTTGTAAATTTGTTAAGAAATTCTTAAGAGTTGAGTCAGGAAGTCAACCAAAAGATGATAAAGATCATTATATGAATAAAAGAGTAAAGATGAGTGGAGATTTATTAGCAGAACTTTTCCAAGTAAATTTGAAAGTTTTGATTGGTGATTTACTTTATAATTTCCAAAGAATTGTTAAGAGGGGAAAATTCCCATCAATTAAAGTAGTTATTAGAGACAAATTGTTAACTCAAAGACTTTATAGTAGTATGGCTACAGGAAATTGGGTAGGTGGAAGAAAAGGAATTTCTCAGAGAATTCAAAGAATTAACTTCTTAGAAACACTAAGCCATCTTCATAGAGTTATTTCTCCATTATCAACTTCACAAGAAAATTTTGAAGCAAGAGAACTTCACTGTACTCATTTAGGAAGATTATGTCCAATTGAGACTCCAGAAGGTACAAACATTGGCCTTAGAAAAAATCTAGCTTTATTAGCTCAGGTTTCTAAAAATTCTGACGAGGAAAAACTGGTTAAATCATTGAAAGTAGCTGGCCTCAAAACGGTGAGATAAAATGACAGAAGTATATTTAAACGGAAAATATGTAGGGGATGTTGAAGATCCACTTGAATTTACTGATACTGTAATTACAGAAAGAAGAAAAAACAAAATTCCTTCAAATGTTAATGTTTTTTATGATAAAGAATTTGATCTGGTAAAAATAGAAGGTTTCAAAGGAAGATTAAGAAGACCACTTATTATTGTTAAAGATGGAAAACCTTTTCTTACAGAAAAACATCTTTCACAATTAGAAAAAAATGAGATTAATTGGGAAGATCTTGTTAATCAAGGAGTTATAGAATATCTTGATGCAGGAGAAGAAGAGACTGCATTAGTTGCTTTTAAAGAAGAAGATTTAACTCAAGAACATACACATCTTGAAATTACACCTCTTGATATAATTGGTGTTGCAGCTAGTTTAGTTCCTTGGGGAAACTTTAATCAAAGTACAAGATTAAATGCAGGAAGCAAAAATCAAAAGCAAGCATTAGGTTTTTATGCATCAAACTTCTTAGTTAGAATGGATATGGATGTTAATTTATTACATTATCCTCAAAGACCTATTTGTCAAACAGTAATGCATGGAATTACTGATTATAATAAACATCCTTCTGGACAAAATGTTGTTGTAGCTGTTATGAGTTACAAAGGTTATAATATGGAGGATTCAATTATTTTGAATAAAGCTTCTCTTGAGAGGGGTTTTGGAAGATCAACTTATTTTAGACCAGAAGTTTCTGAAGAATTAAGATATTCTGGTGGGTTAATTGATCAAATTGGTGTTCCTGATAAAGAAGTTAAAGGATATAGAACTGAAAAAGATTATCGTTATTTAGAAGAAGATGGAATTATTTATCCAGAAGCAGGAGTTAAAGAAGATGATGTTGTCATTGGAAAAACTTCTCCACCAAGATTCTTGAGTTCTCTTGATGAGTATAACTTAACTTCATCTCTTAGAAGAGAATCTTCAATAGTAATCTCTCATGGTGTTAAAGGTATTGTTGATTTTGTTTTATTAACAGAGAATGAAGAAGGAAATAAATTAGTTCAAGTAAGATTACGTGATCCAAGAACTCCAGAAGTCGGAGATAAGTTTACTTCACGACATGGACAAAAAGGTGTTTGTGGTTTGATTGTTAATCATACAGACATGCCGTTTTCTACTTCAGGAATTGTACCAGATTTAATCTTTTCACCACATGGTATCCCAAGTAGAATGACTATTTCACATTTAATTGAGTTAGTTGCTGGAAAAACAGGAGCTTTATCATCAAGATATGTTGATGGTACAACATTTGATGCTGAATCAGAAGAAAGTGTTAGAAATGAATTACTTTCATTAGGTTTTAGACAAAATGGAACAGAAACACTTTACAATGGTTTAACAGGAGAGCAATTTACAGCAAAGATTTACATTGGAAATATGTACTATTTAAAATTAAAACACATGGTTGCTAACAAGATCCATTCTCGTGCACGTGGTCCAGTACAATTATTAACAAGACAACCTACAGAAGGTCGTGCAAAAGAAGGTGGACTTAGATTAGGAGAAATGGAGAAAGATACTTTTATTGCACATGGAGCATCATTATTACTTAAAGAAAGATTTGACTCAGATAAAACAATTGTACCTGTTTGTGAAGAATGTGGTTCAATTGCAGTTTATGATGAGTTCAAGAAAAAATCTTACTGTGCTTTATGTGGTGACAATACAGAAATTTCAAATGTTGAAATGGCATATGCTTTCAAATTATTCATGGATGAAATTAAAGGTTTATGTATTCAACCAAAGATGGAATTAGAAAATAGATATTAGGAAAATAATGGTGAGAAAATGACACAACCAGTTTACAAGAAAATCAAAGCTATCACTTTTGGAATGATGAGTCCAAAGATGATAAAAAAGATGGCTTCAGCTAAAATAGTTACACCAGAACTTTATGATAAGGAAGGTTATCCTGTTGACGGTGGACTTATGGATATTAGATTAGGAGTTATTGATCCTGGATTAAATTGTAAAACTTGTGGTTCAAAACTTAAAGAATGTGTTGGACATTTTGGTTATATTGAATTAGCTAGACCAATTGTTCATATTAAGTACATTGACATTATTACAAATATGTTAAGATGTACATGTAGAGAATGTGCAAGGATTTTAATTCCAAAAAATAAAATTGATGCAAATAAAGAATTATTAGATGCAGCTGAAAAAGAAGGCGGTCTTGTAGAAAGACGTAGAAAAATAAAGGAAATTATAACTTCTTTGAAAACAATAAATAAATGTCCTTATTGTAAAAGTAGACAACAAAAAATTACTTTAGAAAAACCAACTACTTTCTTAGAAAATGAGAAAAGAATTACACCAATTGAAGTTAGAGCTAGACTTGAGAAAGTTTCAGATGATGATTGTAAATTATTTGGATTAAATCCAAAGTTTATGAGATCAGAATGGGCAATTTTGACAGTTATGCCAATTCCTCCAGTAACAATGAGACCAAGTATTACACTTGAGTCTGGAGAAAGAAGTGAAGATGACTTAACTCATAAATTAGGGGATATTGTAAGAATAAATCAAAGACTATTTGAGAATATTAATGCAGGAGCTCCAGAAATTATTATTGAGGATTTATGGGACTTGCTTCAGTATCATATTACAACATTTTTTGATAATGAAGTTGCTCAACTACCACCAGCAAGGCATCGTAGTGGACAACCATTAAAAACATTAACAGCAAGAATAAAAAGCAAAGAAGGAAGAATAAGACATAATTTAGCAGGAAAAAGAACAAATTTCTCTGCAAGAACAGTTATTTCTCCTGATCCAATGTTAGATTTAGATGAAGTTGGTGTACCATTAATAGTTGCAATGAAATTAACAGTTCCAGAAACAATTAGAGAATGGAATCAAGCATATTTAACAAAATTTGTTGATAGAGGTCCTGCAGAATATCCTGGTGCAAACTATGTTATTAGGCCAGATGGAAAGAAAAAGAAAATTACAGATGAAATGAAAGAACAAATTTTAGAAGAATTACAACCAGGCTATATTGTCGAGAGACATTTAATGGATGGGGATGTAGCTTTATTTAATAGACAACCATCATTGCATAGAATGAGTATGATGTGTCATAGAGTAAAAGTACTTCCTGATAAAACATTTAGATTAAATCCAGCAGTTTGTGCTCCTTATAATGCAGATTTTGATGGAGACGAAATGAATTTACATATTCCACAAACAAGCGAAGCAAGAGCAGAAGCAGAAATTCTTATGCAAGTTCAAACACAACTTATTTCTCCAAGATATGGTTTAAGTATTATTGGTTGTGTTCAGGATTCTATCTCTGGAAATTATTTGCTTACAAAGCATTTATCTTTACCAAGAGAAGATGCTGTTGAATTATTATTATCTGCAAGAGTTACTGATTTTAAGAGATTGCCATCTAGCAGTATGATTACTGGAAAAGAGATTTTTAGTATGGTTCTTCCAAATGACTTTAATTTTATTGGCCAGACAAAGACATTTTCTGGAGATGCTAAGAAAGACAAAGATAATGATGCAGTTGTTGAGATTAAAAAAGGAAAACTTACAAAAGGATATATGGATAAAGCAAATCTAGGAGAAGGTTCTGGTTTATTGTTAAGGAATTTACATAAACAATATGGATCAGAGAAGACAGTTGATATTCTTGGAAAGATGTTTAGATTAGGAATTGAAACCTTGTTAAAATTAGGGTTTACAACAGCAATTTCTGATTCTGATCTTCCAGAAGATGCAAAACAAAAAATAAGACAAACACTTGATGATGCTTATACTGATGTTGATAAGCTTATTAGTGATTATAAAAAAGGAGAACTTGAAGCATTTCCAGGAAGAAGTGTTGCAGAAACATTAGAATTAAAAATTCTTGAAAAATTAAATATTGCAAGGAATGAGACAGGTAAATTAGTAGCAGAGTATTCTGATAAATCAACTCATACTATTGTTATGGCAGAGTCAGGAGCTAGGGGAAATCCTTTGAATTTAGCTCAAATGGCTGCATGTGTAGGACAGCAAGCTATGAGAGGTAAAAGAATTGAGAAAGGATTTAGAAATAGGACACTTAGTTGTTTTAAGAAAGATGATTTAAGTCCAGGTGCAAGGGGTTTTATTAGAACATCATTCAAAAAAGGAATGTCTCCAAGTGAATTTTTCTTTGGAGCAATGACTGGAAGAGATAGTTTGATGGATACTGCTTTGAGAACACCTAAATCTGGTTATTTGTATAGAAGATTAGCAAATGCTATGCAAGATCTTAAAGTAGAATATGATAATACTGTAAGAGATGCAACAAAAAAGATTGTCCAGTTTGAATATGGTGAAGACAAGATTGATGTTTCAAGATCAGAAAAAGGAGGATTAAACACTAAGGCAATTATCCATAGTGTTTTAAACAGGTGATTATTATGGTTGATGTATTTAAAGCATATGAAAAATTACTTCCATTAAACATTATAGAAGATGTAAAAGCAAATCTTCCTCAGAAAGTTACTGATGCAAAAATAAAAGCAGTTATGGATAAAGTAGTAGAAGAATACAATGTCATGAAAGTAGATCCAGGAGAAAGTGTTGGGTTAGTTAGTGCAGAATCCATTGGAGAACCAGGTACACAGATGACATTGAACACATTCCATTTTGCAGGTGTAGCAGAGATGAACGTTACTACAGGTCTTCCAAGAATTATAGAGATTCTTGATGGATCCAAAACATTAGGAACACCAATGATGGAAATATACTTAAAATCTCCTTATAATAAAGGAAAAGATATAAAACATATAGCTGGATTAATTAAAGAAACAAAACTAAAAGAAGTTACAAAAGAATTCTCAATTAATATTGCTGACTCAACAATGGAGATAATTTTAGATGAAGAGAAAGTTAAAAGTCTTAATTTAACTCTAGAACAAGTTACAAAAGTTATTGATACAGGCCTTAAGGGATATACTGTTAAATTAAAAGAAGGAGTAATTTTTGTAAAAGGAAAAGGAAAAGACGAAAAGATAAATGAAGTCTATAAATTAAAAGAGAAAATAAAAGAAATTTATGTTTCAGGTATTAAAGGTATTACTCAAGTCTTACCAGTTAGAAGAGGAGAGGAATTTGTTATTATTAGTGCAGGAACTAACCTTGGTGAAATTTTGCAATTAGAATATGTAGATCCTACTAGAACAACAAGTAATAATATTTATGAAGTTATAGATGTTTTAGGCGTTGAAGCAGGAAGACAAGCAGTTGTTAAGGAAGTTTTGAAAGTTATAAATGCACAAGGTCTGAATGTAGATGTTAGACATATTATGTTAGTTTCAGATACAATGTGTTTATCAGGAGACTTAAAGGGAATTACAAGATATGGTATTGTTAGTGAGAAATCAAGTGTACTTGCTAAAGCATCATTTGAAACACCTGTTAGACATTTAATAGATGCTTCTCTTGTTGGAGAAAAAGACACATTAAGTAGTGTTGTAGAGAATGTTATGATCAATCAACCAGTTCCAATAGGTACTGGTTTACCAAATTTAGCTGTAAAAGTTGATAAAAAAGCTAAATAATTTAAATAAAGGAGAATTCCAAGAAAAAATGGCATCAACACAAGCAAACATTCAAGAACTTAAGAAGGAATTAGATACTGATAAGATCCTTATTGGTACAGATAAAACACTAAAAAGTCTTAAACAGGGTAATGTTGTAAAAATATATTTAAGTAATAATGTTGCAGAAGAAGCTAAACAAGATATTGAGTATTATGCAGGTCTTTCTAAAGTGGATTTAGTAAACCTTCCTTTTCCTAATGATGAATTAGGCGCAGTCTGTAAAAAACCTTTTTCTATTTCTGTTGTAGGACTTTTAAGATGAAAATAACATATAATTTTGAAATAATGGGTTTTATGAGGATTTTTGGACAAATTACTAATGCAAATTTAAAGGATTGTTTTATTGATAATAATTCGTTGTTAACATTTATTGTGGTTGAAAATGAGATTGGAAAAGCCATAGGAAAAAAGGCAGTTAAAGTAAAAATGCTTGAAAAAGCCTTGAAAAGAAAGGTAAAAATCGTAGAATTTAACAAAGATTTATTGGAGTTTATCAAAAACGCAATCTTCCCGCTGAAAGTAGAAAATATTGAGGATACAGACGGTGTAATAACACTACAATCGCCTGATACTAAAACAAAAAGTTTATTAATAGGCAGAAATGCCCAGAATTTACGTAATTTAGAAAATATTGTAAAGCGTTATTTTACAATTGAAGAAATTAAGGTTGTATAAAAAATGGCAAAAAAATCATCAGGAATAAACACAGCAAAGAAACTTATGGCTAGAAGAAAGAAGTCTAAAAAGTCTAGTAAGAAACATGTTAGAAGACTCTATGGACTTAAAGAGAAATCTGATCCATTAAAAGGAAGTTCACAAGCTAAAGGTATTGTTCTTGAGAAAAAACAATTAGAAGCAAAACAACCAAACTCAGCTATGAGAAAATGTGCAAGAGTACAACTTATTAAAAATGGGACACAAGTTACAGCTTTTTTACCAGGAGATGGAGCAACTAAATTAATAGATGAACACGATGAAGTTGTTATAGAATGTATTGGTGGAAAAATGGGTAGAGCTAAAGGCGATATTCCTGGTGTTAGGTGGCAAGTTATTAAGGTTAATGATCAAAGCTTGGCTGCACTTAGAAGAGGTAAGCTTGAGAAAGCTAGAAAATAGGTAAATAAAATGGCAGTAATATTATTTAACAAATGGAATTGTGAAGGAATCAAAGTAATGGATCCAGGTTTACAAAATTATATTTCTTTAAGACCTATAGTAGTTCCAAAAACAGGTGCACGTTATGCACAAAATAGATTTCATAAGTCAAAAATAAATATTGTAGAAAGACTTGTTAATAAATTAATGGTACCAGGTCATAAATCAAAAAAACATTTTAAATCATCTGGTCGTTGTACTGGAAAATCATTACAATCATTAGATTTTGTAAAAGAAGCTTTTGAAATAATTGCTAAGAAAACAAATAAGAATCCTGTGGAAGTTTTTGTTAAAGCTTTAGAAAATGCAGCACCTAGAGAGGAAATTATTACAATTGAATATGGTGGAGCAAGATATCCTAAGGCAGTTGAGTGTGCACCACAAAGAAGAATTGATATTGTATTAAGATATTTTGTACAAGGTGCATATCAAAAGGCTTTTAACACAAAAAAATCATCAGTTTCTTGTTTAGCAGACGAAATTCTAAATGCTTATCATTTATCTTCTAATGCATTAGCAATAAGTAAGAAATTAGAAGTTGAAAGACAAGCAGACGCTTCACGATAGTGAAGCTTGAAGTCGCAATAACTTCATTGCAAGCAGGTAATTAAGCAACTTTTTGAAGAGTTTGTGGAGCTTGATAATAAACTTGGACAGATTTTCTTTTGTATCTGAATTGTTCTAATTGTACTACATTGTCTAAGGAATCTGTAGTTCTTTGGTCAGTTGTGAACATTAGTTTTTCTCCAGAGAGAGGGTTTGTGAATTCAAAATCACTTTGTCCTTGTTTTTCTAAAGCTCTATAAACACGTCTTGCTCGGCTTTTAAAACCAACTCTTTTCATTACTTTATCATATCTATCATCACTTTCTTCAGGAGCATAATCAAATATTCTCATACAATTGCTGACAATTTTATTTCTGTCAGCAAGTTTTGCAAAAAAGTAAAAGAAACCAGCTCTGACTGCTTTTTTTTGTTTTTGGAAAATGTATCCAAGTTGTGCGTATAGTTCTGAATTTCCTCTGTCGCTCATTAATGCTTTATATAATCTATTTTTAGCTTTTTCAACATCCCCTTTTCTGTAATGTAACATTGTTAGTATGTTTTCAAAGAATGAGAAATGATGTGTTTGGTCTTCAGTGAGTCTTTCATATCTTGTGACTTCTTCATCAACTCTTTCTTCTCCTTGTGCAACAATGTCATCAATAAATTTATAATTATTAGTTAAAGGAACTATTCTTGTTTCTTCAACCACTGTTCCTGCTAGGGGAAGTGCGACAACTTTTTCTCTTTCTGTTCTTTGTTCTCTTACATGGTCTTGTAATTCAACAAGTGCTTCTCTTAGATTTTGATAGGCTTCTTGGTGTTTTTTATATGTCATTTGAAAGTCGTTTTTAATTCTAGTTAATGCTTCAATAGCATTACCTAAAACAGCTTCTCTTTCACTCATCATAGAACTTCTTTCAGGAGAAGACCAGAATCCTGTTAATGCTAAAGCTCTGTCAATGACTGCGTTATAATAAGTAAGTCTGAATTCATGGATAGAATCTATTTGTCCTTTTGTAGAATGTCTATTGAATTCTTCTACATAAACTTGTAGTTTCTCGTCGACAACCCTGTGGTCTGGTAAATATCCTCCATATGCAAAAAGGTTTGCAAGATCAGTTTGTAATGGAACATAGCCTTTATCTTCGATATCAATTGCAGTAACTTTGCTTCCAGATAATATCCAATTTCCTGGATGTGCATCTTTATTAAAAACCCATAATGTGTCTTCTAATCTTTCAAGAATTGGTGAATAGTTAGCAATGATTTTTATTGCAATTTCAGGTGGGGCTGCTAAATTATGGTCTTCTAATCTTTGTATTAATTTATCACCAATGTTTAATCTTCCTTTTGTTGTCCATGTTTGTTCTTCACCTAATGAAGCAGCATGGATTTTTGCAAGGTATTCAATAACAGTGTCAAAAGTCTTAGGCATTATATTTTCTTGTAAAAAACTCATTAATGGAACTCCTGTAGATCTTATCATAACATAATATAATTTATCTCCATGTGGGATAATATCAACTATTGTAGGTTGTAATAAATCATCTCTGTCAGCAGTTGCTTGTTCTAGTTGTAAAGTTGAAGCTATTTCACCTTTACTATTATCATAAGAAACTTCTTTTATGACAAATGCTTGTTTTAATTCAGTGTCAGCAACTTCATAAACTTTGTTTGCAGATTCTCCTATTTGTTCAAGTGCATATTCATCTGGATTTGCTAAGATAGCATCAAGAGCTCTATGTGCTCTGTCTCTGGATAATAGTTTTGTTCTGTGTGGTCTGGGACCAATTTTTTCATCTAGAAGAGTTTCTAATCTTGTTTTAGGTTCTTGAGAATAAGCTTGAGCAACTCTTTCATATAATAAAGCAACTTTTGTTAATGTGGTTGCGTCTTCTCGATCTACTTTTCCAATTCTTTTTAGTTGTCTTTCAGCTGATTCAGGGTTTCCTTTTTCTAATTGTTCTTCAGCAGAATCTATTATTTGATCTAATGATTTATGGCCAGGTAATTGTAACATATTGTTGGGAGAAAAGCTTGTTTTATATGTATTATTGATTATTAGCACAAACTTTAAAAATACTTTTCCATATAGAAAATAATTATGGCAAGAGGAAGACCTATTCAATCTGCTATAAGGCAAAATATTGTTGAGATTTTGTATTTCTTAGAGCAAGGTTATGGTTATGAAATTTATAAGATTTACATTGCAGTATTTCCAAAATGTACTTTGAGAAGTATTCATTATCATCTTAAAAAAGGTTTGCTTACAAAGGAATTTAATATTAAGGAAGTAAAGCAGGAAAAAGGTGAGTTTTCTTGGGGCGGAACTGTTGAGAAGATTTATTATGAGCTTGGCAGTGAGGCTTCTCCAAAAATAAATGAAAAAGTTAAAGAATATTTGGAAAAGATGAAGAAATAAGTTATGAAGAATTGGTGAAATTAAGTAATTGTTTTCACTTTAGTTTCTTTAACAAGCCAAAAACAGCAAATGCTTCTCTTTTTGTTAACATTGCTTTGTTGATTAAACGTTTCCAGACTTTGTGTTGGGTTTCTTTTTTGTTTTTTGTAGAGAATTCTACTTTGTCAATTATTTCATCAATGTTTTTTAGTAAAAGATCTTTTTCTTTCTTAGTTATTGGGTTAAATGGATCTGTGTTTTTATCTTTACCAATTGTTTGGAAAAGTTCGTAGAATAAAATAGTACAAGCTTGTGAAATATTTAATGTTGGGTACTTTTTATGCGAAGGAATTGTAACAACAAAATCTGCTGCTAAGACTTCTTCATTAGTTAATCCAATGCCCTCTCTGCCAATTAGTAATGCTATCTTGGTTTTTGAATTCTTTTTTATTCCTTTGATTTTCTCTGCGAATTCTTTTGCAGTCAAAGGACTTCTTGGAATATTATAATCTTTGCCGAGTTTTGCAGTTGTTGCAACAAGATAATCATATTTTGGTATCTTTTTTACTATTTTGGCTTTTTTTAGAATATTTTGTGCGTGTTTAGCTCTGTTTCTAGCTTCTTCGTCACTTGGTTTGCATTTTGGATTGATTAAGATTAAGTTTTTTAGATTGAAATTAGCCATAACTCTAGCAATTGCTCCGAGGTTTCCAGGATGTTCTATTTCCATAAGTAATATATCTATCATTTTATGAAGAAAGAATTAAGTGATTATAAATTTATCCATTGACTAAAACTTCAAAGCTTCTTTCGCCAGCTATTGACTTAAAGACAGCGTATTCTAATTTATCAGAATCTAATACATTAAATGTGAATTTGTAACTCTCCCCACCTTCTGTGGTCCCTTGAGAATATGAACCAAATGATTCATCTACTGTAAGGAATACAGGAATATCTAAATATTCTTCTTGAGTTGCATATAGACCAAATGTATAACTTGATGATCCTTCTTCATCAGCATTTAAGATCCAATTTAATGCTCTTCCCCTTATGCTAATTTTATAATAATGAGGTTCTGCTTTATCATAATTGTTTTTTATTCTAATTACATAAACTCCTGTTTCTCCAACACCAATCAATTGAGTTTCTGGATTTACATCTAAATGATTTGTTTCAAAATAATCTTCATCAAATAAACTTGAGAAATATTCTATTTCTGGTGCAAATAAGTCATAAATTGTTTCTGGTACTTCTTCATAAGTTGGTTCATCTTCAAATAATTCATCAATTTCTTCCTCTTCTAATAATTCAATTTCTTCCTCTTCTAGAAGTTCTGTTGTTTCAGTATCATCTGTGATAAGGACTTCCTCCTCCTCTGAATAATCACATACAAAATTATCATCTAAATCTAAACAACAATGATTAAGTTCATAAATATATGGCGAAGGACAAATAACTACTGGTGCTTTTGCCATGTTTTGTTTTTCTGAAATATAATAAGCAGTAGTTATACATGATAATATTAACATAAAACATCCTAAAATAAGACCTGCTTTTGCAAGATTGTGATGGAATTTATCTTTTCCAAGACCCAATGTTGAGAAACCAATAGCTAATATTGCCATTACAATTCCCATGTAAGGATAAATAAAAGTAGTACAAGCAATTATTGCTGTAGTAAATCCAATTATTCCTAAATGGTTGTCTTTTTTCATTGTACATTCACATATATATTAAAGGAATCTTCATATTCATCAAAGTCTCTATCTTCAGTCCAAGCATCAGTGATATCAACTCTAAATTCATATGCTCCTTCAGTTGTTCTTTCACCTTCACTATCATAATTACCAATCTCCATTACAATTGGTATGTCTAAATATTCTTCACTAATTAATTCATAAGGTCCGAAAAAAGAATTCTCTTTTTCAACACTGTCTGCATTTTGAATCCATACGCCTGCTTCTTTTGATGCGACTCTTACTTTGTAATAATGTTCATGATTGTCATCATTTGCATAATCATTATGAATTCTTACTAAAAATACAAGTGTATCTCCTTTTTCTCCATATTGAGATTTTTGGCCAGAGAGGGCGTTTGTAGTTGCGAATTTACTATTGTCAATTAGTTCTGCTTGTTCAAGGGTTAATAATTCAATTGTTGTTGGTTCTTCTTCAATAACTTCAACTGTTTCAGTTTCTTCTTCTGGTTCAACAATTAATTCTTCTATGGGTTCTATAATTAGTTCTTCTTCAATTTCAATAACTTCTTCTTCAACTATTTGTTCAGGTTCTTCATTAATTTCTTCTTCTAAAATTAAATCATCAATATCACAAATTCCATTGTAATCTTCATCTTCACAACAAAACATTCCAACAAGTAATGTACCTGGAGAACATGCTAGTTCTGGTTGATATTCTGGTACTAAAGGAATTGTTCCTCCATAAATATCTTGGATCATGGGCATTGATGTAGAAGCATATAAGATTGCAACAACTGCAAAGGTTAAACCTAAGACTGCCATTGCTGGTGCTTCAAAGTGTTTTGGATGTGTTCCTATTTTTACTAATGCACAAATACCTAACATAATTGCAACTATTGCAACAATTGTAGATAGTTTTGGAAAGAAGAATGTTAATACAGCTAGTATCCCTAAAAACATTGAGTTTGCTGAAAGAAACCTTTTACTCCATTGACTCTTCATTAATACACCTCTTTTTATGATTAACTCGTTATTAAAATATATAAAGGTTTCTATTACAATGTAAATATTTTAATAATATAATATCTACTGGAGAGTGGGATGGGTGAAGAATATAAAGTAGAGGAGCATACACTTAGATCAGGATTATATCCTTTCTATAAAGTTCTTGTAGAAGAAGATGGAACAATCTTAGCATTAAAGTATGTCAATATTGACGTAAGTGAAATATATAGGGGAGCATATGATTCAGATAAATTATTAAGATATCAAAAGAATGGAGGATTATCTCCAGGGTCAGTCTTGGGATTGCTTGACGCTTCAGCTGATGTAGATGAACATGATGTACTTTATAGAATGGCTAAAAAAGATGATGAAATAGAGATTCTTTTTGGATTATCTATAGAAAGATTTGTAGAAGTAGAGAAAAAAGAAGTTGGTGATGAAGTTGTATTGGGAGCTTTTGAATCAGGAATGACTCTTGATTCTCTTTGTGAACAATATGGTCTTAAGTATAATGATGAATAACTATTGATTTAGTATAATAACATTTATAAATACCCTGCTTTTCTTGTGTGTTATGAAAGGAGTTATTGTTAATTTTAGGTCAAGTAAACACAGACAAACAGATAATCAGATGGTCCTTAAAGTAGAAGGAGTTAGTTCTAGGGATAAAGCAGCTGGTTTAGTAGGTAAAACAGTTACTTGGTTATGTCCAGGAAAGAATAAAAAGCCATTAAAAGGCAAAATAACAGGTGCACATGGCAATTCTGGCGCAGTTAAAGCATTATTTGAAACAGGCATGCCTGGACAATGCTTAAGTAAAGAAGTGTTGGTTGAGTAAATTCAAAAATTATATATTCTATTGAATATTCCTTATATTCGGATGTCTCAAAAACCTGAAGAATTATATGAAGCAACTACAAATGAACAATATTTAGAGCAGATTCTAGGAGAAAATGGATTAACTTTAGGAGAATTAGAGCTAGATAAAGATGTATGTGTTGCTGATGGCCCTTATGCTAATCGAGGTGTTGAAGCAAGAGGAATTGAAGTAAGTTATAATAGGTGGTTTTTTGCTGATTTAGTTGATGAAGATCAAGATGTTCGGTTTGATTTAGAAGATTTTTTAGCAGCATTTAATGATCCTACAAAATACTATGAGACTATAAGTTTCTCACGTGGGAAACTGCCTAATATGCAGACAGCTGCTTTATCTATTGGTTATGAAGGGAGTGGGGTGACTTTTGATCTAAGTGATATGGATTCAGAACAATCTCGTGATCTAGCAGATTATTTACAAGAAAAGTTAGGAATAGATGAAGATTTAATTGGTGAAGGACCATATATTTCTGATGATATGGTTGCTAAGGCAGTGTCTGAGAAAGGCCTTGGAAATAATAAAGTAATAAAGATGTTTGTTGACTATTTCTTGGAAAATTGATATATTATAGATATGCTAAAGTGTTAGATGTATTTCTAAAGAATTATTAATGATTATATGCAGGGCTAAAATATTCAATCTTACGGATATTATTTTCTTCTATTGGAGTATCTTTTTCATCAATATCTATTATTAATTTAACTGTTTGATATTCTAGATGGCTTTCAGTGTTTGGATTTCTTATTGGTTTTGGAAGCTTGAAAGTAACTTCTAAGTAAGCATCAAAGGTTAATGCTCCATGTTGTAATCTTTCAAGAATGCCATTACCTCTAGTTTCAGTTTCTTGATATATAATTCTTCTTCTAGTTATATTATCTATTTCTATGCCAGCTTCAGAAAGTTCTTTTATTCCATATTCTTCTGGATCTGCAATAACTTTTTCAAGATATGGTTCAATATCAGGTACATCTGTTACATATCTTTTTGTTGTAGTTCTTTTTCCAATATTGTCGTCGTTATGTGTTCTAAAATCTTCTTCTAATACTGTTTCTAATTGGTCCAATATCATACATCTAGCAGAAAAAGTGACATTTATATCAGCATCATTTGGATTAGTGATGCCAGAATGTCTACTGTAATGGACAAACCCATTGACAACATAAGTGTCTTCATGGCCTTGTTGTTCAATTACTCTGGTTGGTCCAGGTTGGTAAGTATTGTCTCTTCTATATGTTTCAATTAATTCATCAACTACTTCACTAACAGAAGAAGGAAATTTACTTTTGGATATTGGTCTTCCTTGTTGTCTTTTTCTAATGTCTTGAATTCTATCAACAATTCTATCAATGACACCCATTTTGTGAAGGTATTGACACTGGTTTATATGTATTTTTGATAATATGTTTTAGAATTATATTTATTCAATAGATTGGGGATTTATTTCCATTGGTTCAAAATTTACTGAGTAAAATCTATTACTCATTAATTCAGCCCATCTTGTATTTTGAGTAGAGAATTCATCTTTGTTTTCTGAGGAATAATCAAACCCTTCATAACCAGAAACTCCTAGCATTATTTTATATCCTCTCATTATGGCACTATAGAGATCTCTGTTTGTTGAATCGTCGTCTAGATCACATGTTACTAGTTCATCTGTGTGTTCTAAAGTATATCTGCCTGTAGAAACAACAATGCGATCGTCAAGTTTTTCTTGTAAAAATGAGTTATTAAGGAGATAAACAACAGTCAAATACCCTCTAAGATCAATATCTGATACTGTTTGGGGCATGTATGCATTTGGTTCATTTTCATCATATGGGTGGAAATGATATAATGAAATTTTACTAATGGCTCCAGAAGAATCTTCTAATTGACTTAAGTGCCCTAATGGAGCAACATCCATGTTTGCTGTTACTGGTGTTTCATCTAAGCCGTTTTCTAACCAAATTCCTTCTTCTTGGCCTTCTAATTCAATATATATCCAACTTTCTTCTACTTTGCCTTCTTTAGTTAATCTAAGTAGATCTCTTTCTCCTGCTTCTCTACTTCTAATTAAGAAATAATGTTCATCAGGATTAGTATTAATATATAATGAATCTTGTTCTGCAGGAACAAAGTTTTCTTCAACATATTCCATTATTGGATCATCAATGGTTTGTTCATATGTTTCAATAGAATTACCTAAATTAAAGTCAGTACCCCCAGAAACAGTATATTTGTGTGTACACCCAGTTAAACCTAGTAAAACTGCTGCAATTGCCCCTAAACTAAACCATTTTGGCATTTTATGTTTTGAGAATAAATGTTATTATATAAGGTTATCTATTTTATAATCTCTAAGTAGTAGTAATTAACTGGTGTTGTTATAAAATCGAAGGCCACAGAAGTCTACGACTTCTTAGTTTGTGTTAAAACCACAACATTTATATATAACTTCGTTTACCTTAGTTAAATATGGTTGATCTAAGGTCAACAGAAAGGTTAGAAACAATGGGAAAAGAGCAAGAAGCAAAGGAAAAAGAAGAGAAGGTTGAAAAGGTTGATGAAGTAAAAATTGATCCTAAAGATCAAAAGATCAAAGAACTTACAGAGTCTCTTCAAAGGTTGCAAGCAGAGTTTGAGAACTTCAAAAAAAGGACTGATAAAGAAAAGCAAGACTTTTGTAAGTATGCAGAGAAGGAGTTAATGGTTGAATTATTACCAGTTTTAGACAATTTTGAATTAGCTTTGAAGAATACCAAAGATAATAGTGAATTTATTAAAGGTGTAGAACTTATCTATGCACAGTTGGTATCTGGATTAGAGAAAAAAGGACTTAAGATTATAGAAACACAAGGAAAGTTTGATCCACATAAACATGAAGTATTATTACAAGAAGAATCTGATAAAGATTCTGGTGAAATTTTAGAAGAATTACAAAAAGGTTACCAACTCAATGAAACAATATTAAGAACAGCTAAAGTAAAGGTGAGCAAATGAAAAACGAAAAAAAAGATTTTGATGATTTAACTTTTACAATCGATACACCAGAAGAAGTTATTGAACAACATGGAGCAGAATGTGATAAATGTAATCAATGTTGTAAAGTTGATGCAGGTATTGTATTACAAGAAGACCTACAAAAGATTGCAGATTATTTACAAATTCCTGTTGAAGAACTAAAAAATGAATTTTTAGTAGAACATGAAAAATTCAATACAAAAGTTTGGAAATTAAAGCAATTAAAAGAAAAAGATAAGCCATATGGTCCTTGTGTTTTTCTAAAAGAAGAAAAAGGTTGTGTAATTCATGAAGTTAAGCCAAAGCATTGCAAACTTTGCAGTACAAAAAGCAAACATGGAGAGAAATTATCAATTTGGTTTGCATTAAATTATTTAGTTAATACAGATGATCCAGAGTCAATAAGACAATGGGCTTCTTATTTGAAAACACATCCAACTATTCCTGGAGGAGAATTACAGGAATTAGTTGAAGATCCAGAAAAACTAAAGAAGATTTTGAGTTATGAATACTTAAGAGAAAATCGAGAAGTAGAAAAGTAGAGAGGATAGAAAAATGAAAGAAAAAAATGTTAATTTAAGCATAAGTGAAGGAGATGCATTTTTTGCGCATGAAGTTTCTGTTAATTTTAATCCAATGCAGTTTGTTTTTGATTTCAAATGCATAACACCAAGAGTTGATATGCGTGCTAGGGAAGCACCGGTATTCACATTAAAGCACAATGTTGTAATGATGGATCCTTTTCATGCAAAACATCTTGCTGAGATGTTTACAAATGCAGTAAAAAAGTATGAAGAGAATTATGGTAAGATTAAAAAGCCAGAAGCTTTACAAAAACACGATAAAAAAGCAAAGAAAGGCAAAAAAGAAAATGTACATGAAATGCCAAGTTACTTTGGATAGATGAATACTGGGGGAAAATAAAAATGTCAAAAGTTATAGGAATTGATTTAGGAACAACATTTTCAGCTGTTGCTGTAATGGAAGGCGGTAAAGCCGTAATTATTCCAAATGCAGAGGGTTCTAGAACAACACCTTCTGTGGTCGCAATTACAAAAGAAGGAGAAAGATTAGTTGGTCAAGTTGCTAGAAATCAAGCAATTACTAATCCAGAACATACTGTAAGGTCTATTAAAAGACATATGGGTGAAGATTACAAAGTTAAAATCTGGGATAAGGAGTTTACTCCTCAAGAAGTCTCTGCAATGGTTTTACAAAAGTTAAAAAAAGATGCAGAAGCATATCTTGGACAGAAAATTACAAATGCAGTAATTACTGTTCCAGCTTATTTTACTGATTCACAAAGACAAGCTACAAAAGATGCAGGTAAAATTGCAGGTTTAGAAGTTCAAAGAATAATTAATGAACCAACTGCTGCATCATTAGCTTATGGTCTTGAAAAAGGAGAAGATCATACAATTATGGTGTTTGATTTTGGAGGAGGAACATTTGATGTTTCTGTTTTAGAATTAGGAGATGGTGTTTTTGAAGTTAAAGCAACTTCTGGAGACAATCATTTAGGTGGAGATGATATTGATGATCTTTTAATTGATTGGATGGCAGAAGAATTCAAAAAAGATAATGGGGTGGATTTAAGATCTGATAAAACTTCTTTGCAAAGGCTTAAAGAAGCTGCTGAAAAAGCAAAGATTGAATTATCAAGCAAAGCAAATACAACAATTAATCTTCCATTTATTACAGCAGATGCTAGTGGTCCAAAACATCTTAATCTTGAATTGAGTAAAGCTAAGTTTGAACAGATGATTGAAGATATTATTAAGAGATTAGAAGGTCCAACAAAGACTGCATTAAAAGATGCAGGTGTTGATACTGTTGATAAAGTTATTTTTGTTGGTGGTTCTACAAGAATTCCAGCTGTTCAAGAAATGGTTAAAGGTTTAACAGGAAAAGATGGAGATAAAAGTGTTAATCCTGATGAAGCAGTTGCTTTAGGAGCAGCTATTCAAGGCGGTGTCTTAGCAGGAGATGTTAAAGATGTCTTATTATTAGATGTTACACCACTTTCTATGGGAATTGAAACATTAGGTGGTATTTTTACAAAATTAATTGAAAAAAATACAACAATTCCAACAAAGAAATCACAGGTTTTTAGTACTGCTGCAGATAATCAACCAGCTGTAACAATTAAAGTTGGTCAAGGAGAAAGAAGTATGTTTGTCGACAACAAAGTCCTTGGACAATTTGATTTAGTTGGTCTTCCACCAGCACCAAGAGGTATACCTCAAATTGAAGTTACATTTGATATTGATGCAAATGGAATTGTACAAGTTGGTGCAAAAGATTTAGGAACTGGAAAAGAACAAAGCATTAAACTTACTGCTTCAACAAACTTAAATAAAGATGAAGTTGAAAAAATGAGAAAAGAAGCAGAATCTCATGCAGATGAAGACAAGAAAAAAGCAGAAGAAATTGATACAATTAATCAAGCTGATTCATTAATTTATCAAACAGAGAAAGCAATGAAAGACATGGAAGGAAAAGTTAATAAAGCTAAGATTGAGCCAATTACAAAACACATTGATGAACTCAAAGAGTTAATGAAAGCAGATCCAAAGGATATTTCTGCAATTAAGAAGAAGCTTGAAGAAGTTCAGAAAGTTGCACAAGAAGCTGCAATGGAAATGTATCAGAAAGCTCAAGCTGAACAACAAGCAAAAGCTGCTGAAGGTGGAGATGCTGAAAAGAAGGATGAGAATGTAGTTGATGCAGAGTTTAAAGAAGAAAAAAGTGATGACAAGAAAGCTGGTGATGATAAAAAAGAAGAAGCTGAAGATACAGAAGATAAGAAAGAAGACGACAAAGAAAAAGCTGAAAAGGCTTCTGAAGAGAAGAAAGAGTAAACAAGTGAAATCATGAATTTACCTACAAGAGAAGAGTGCTATGCACTTTTTGAAGAGTACAAAGTTCCAAGGAATATATTAATGCATTGTGAGACTGTTAACAAAGTTGGTGTGTTTCTTGCAGAACAATTGAAAGAAAAAGGGGTTGAAGTAGATGTTTCTCTTGTTGATCGACTGACACTTGTTCATGATTTAATGAAAGCTCTGGTTTTTGAAGTTAAAGAAGAACCAGAGTTCAAAAGTTTTCCAAGTGAGGAGGAGATTAGTTTTTGGAGAGAGTTTAGTAATCTTGATGAGAACAAAGGAAAACATGATACAGAATTAACTGCTTCTTTATTTGAAGAAAAGTATCCAGAATTTGCTTCTAAGATTAAATTATCTGCTGATTGGCATGTTTTGAGTAATGAAAAGCCTATTGAGTTGCAAATAGAGCATTATGCAGATTGGAGAGTTCTTGTTGATGAAGTAATTTCTTTACAAGATCGAATTGATGATCTTAATATTAGATATAAAGATAAACTTGCATTAGATGGAATGGATTTGTGGGAGAAACGTGTTCAAGTTGAGAAAGAAGTTGAGAAAAAGATATTTGATAAATTGGATTTTAATGCAGATGAGTTGAAAAAGAGGATTGGTTGTAATGAGTGATGATTATTATAACACATTAGGCGTAGAGAAAGGTGCAAGTAAAAAAGATATTAAAAAAGCTTATAAGAAATTAGCAAAGAAATATCACCCTGATTTAAATAAAGATAATCCTAAGGCTGCAGACAAATTTAAAGAAATAAATGAAGCTGCTTCTGTTTTAGGTGATGATAAAAAACGAGAACAATATGACAGATTTGGAAAAGCAGGTTCTGGTGGTCAAGGGTTTAATGGTTTTGATTTCTCAAATATGGGTGGTTTTGGCTTTGATTTCGATGAAATCTTTGATACTT
>CAZKVI010000005.1:0-53936 GCA_964556185.1 uncultured Methanosarcinales archaeon | reverse complement strand
GAAGAAGTAATTAAAGCTGCAGAGATCTCAATAAAAAACATTGATCTTCCTGTTGAAATCAAAGAATTCAAATTAAGATTATTCAATGCTCCAGAAAATCAAAGAATTATGATTAGAAACATAAGAAGCCAACACCTTGGAAAATTATTAATCTTAGAAGGAACAGTAAGACAAAAAAGTGATGTAAGGCCTCAAGTAACTTCTGCAAGATTTGAATGTCCTAGTTGTGGAAATATTATTCCAGTATTACAACTTGATAAAAAGTTCAAAGAACCAAACAGATGTGGTTGTGGAAGAAAAGGTAAGTTCCGCTTATTAAGCAAAGAATTAGTTGATGCTCAAGGCATTGTATTAGAAGAAGCAACAAAAGACTTAGAAGGAGGAGAACAACCAAAAAGGATAAACCTCTTACTAAAAAATGATCTTGTAAGCCCAATAACAGAGAAAAAGACAAATCCTGGATCTACAATTAGGGTAGTTGGGATCTTAAAAGAAGTTCCCATAATTCTTAGATCTGGTGGATTAAGCACTAAATTTGATCTTATTGTTGATGCAAATGGTATAGAGCCAATGGAAGAAGATTATTCTTCTATAGATATTGATGAAGAAACAGAAGCAGAAATCAAAAAGATATCTCAAGATCCTAAAGTTTATGAAAAATTAACAAAAAGTCTTGCTCCGGGTATTTTCGGTCATGATAAAATCAAAGAAGGATTAGTAATGCAATTCATGGGAGGAGTAAAGAAATTAAGAGATGATGGAGTTATGACTAGAGGAGATATCCATGTTCTATTAATTGGTGATCCAGGTGCAGGAAAAACAGTCCATGGTGATACAAAAATAGTTATGTGTGATGGATCCTTAAAAAAGATTAAAGACCTTGTCGAGGACAACATCTCAAAGACCCCAAAAAATATAGATAATGATTATTATGATTGCAAAACAATAAATGGAGTAAAATCCCTTAACCAACAAGGAAAACAAGAGAAAAAGAATATCAAAGTTCTATGGAAAAAAAGAGCTGAAAAAATGTTTAAAGTAAAAACAGCCCTTGGAAAAGAGATTATATGCACAAAAACAAATCCATTATTTATTCAAAAACAAGGATATGTAAAAGCTACAAAACTCGAAAAAGTTAAAGAAGGAGATTTTATTGCATGTACTAGAAAAATAGAGGTAGATGGTGCCCCTCAACCACTAAAACAATATCACTCAAGCTTAAAAACAAGACAAAAACAAATAAATAAACCACTAAAAACATCAAAAGAGTTCTGGAAATTTATTGCATATATTCTTTCAGAAGGATATTGTAAAGAGGGGGTTATTGAATTCATAAATTCGGAAAAAGAATTATTAGATGACTATAATTCTATTGTAAAAAAATTATTCAAAACCGCTCCAAAAGCGTATAAAAAAGAAAACTCAAAAAAATTAAACATTTTCTCCAAAAACCTAACTAATTTCCTAAAAAATCTAGAACCTAAAATATTAACAACTTCATTTCACAAAAGAATACCTGATTTGTTATTCAAATGTTCTAATTTGGAAATTGGCCATTTCTTAAAAGCATTTTTTGAAGCTGAAGCCCATGTTAACACAAAAACAATAGAAATGACTATTGCCAGCAAAGAAATGTTAGAACAAATACAATACTTATTACTAAGATTTGGAATTCTCTCCTCACAAAGACCTACAATCAAATATGCTTCAAATACAAAAAACAAAACAAGAAGAACCTACCACAAATTAACAATCTTAGCAGATTCCTTGACCAGCTTCCAAAAAGAAATTGGTTTTATTACAAAAAGGAAAAAAGACAGATTAAACATGTTAACAAAAAAGAATAGAAATACAAACATGGACGTTGTGCCTAACTTAAAAACAACACTAAAAAAAGTAAGAAAATTCTTATTCTTGACTCAATTTGATATGGGCGTCCCTAGAACCACTTACCAACATTTTGAAAGAGGAGACAGAAATCCTTCTCAAACCTCTTTAAAAAAAATTGTAAAACAAATAAACCAAAGATTTAAACAACTACAACGCCTCGGAGCAAACAACAACCTTACTGTAAAAGAGATAAGAAATACCTTAAACTTAAGCCAAACACACTTAGCTAAGATTAGTGAATGCTCACAAACTTTAATCTCTCAATACGAATTAAATAAATTAAAATCTCAGAAAAACAAAAAAATAGATAATGCTTCAAAAGAATTTATTATAAACAATATTCTCACAGATATAAACTTAACTTCTTTAATATCTAGATTAAATATGTTATCAAAAGCCAATATTTTTTGGGATAGAATCTTAGAAATAAAAGAAACTAAAACAAAAAATCCTTGGATTTATGATATTGAAGTTGATGAAACACACAATTTCATAGCAAATGGCCTTATTGTACACAACTCCCAATTATTAAAAAGAGCATCTGTTGTAGCCCCAAAATCAAGATATGTGTCTGGCAAAGGGGTAAGTGGAGCAGGACTGTCTGCAGCAGTTGTTAAAGATGAATTCTTACAAGGTTGGAGCCTAGAAGCGGGTGCAATGGTTTTAGCAAATAAAGGAATCTTAATGATTGATGAATTAGATAAAATGAGTGATGATGACAGAAGCGCTATGCACGAAGGTCTTGAACAGCAATCCATAAGCATCAGTAAAGCAAACATCCAAGCAACATTAAGATGTGAAACAACAGTTTTAGCTGCAGCAAACCCAAAGTTTGGAAGATTTGATCCATATGAAACAATTGCAAAACAAATTGATCTTCCTCCTGCACTAATTAACAGATTTGATCTTATTTTCACAATAAAAGACATGCCAGATGCAGACAAAGATGAAAAAATGGCTAACTTTATTCTTACAATGCATAAGAAATCTGAAACAGAAGAAGCGCCAATTGAAACAGACCTATTAAGAAAATATTTATCATACGGGAGACTTAGAATAAATCCCTTATTAACACAAGCAGCACTAGAAGAACTAAAAACATATTATGTTAAGATGAGGTCTTCTGGAAGTTCTGAAGATGGAGGACTAAGAGCAATTCCAATCTCTCCAAGGCAACTAGAAGCATTAATAAGATTAAGTGAAGCTGCTGCAAAAGTAAGATTAAGTGATAAAATAACAAAAAAAGACGCTAGAAAAGCAATCTCCTTATTACACTATTGTTTAGAACAAGTTGGATTAGACCCAGAAACAGGTAAGATTGACATTGATAGAATTTCTACTGGAATAACAACAACAGAAAGATCAAAAATGGTCGGTGTTAGAGAACTTATTAACGAATTAGAAGATAAAGTAGGGAAAACAATTCCATTAGAAGATGTAATTAAAGAAGGAAAAGAAAGAGGGATCGATGAAGAGAAAATTGTAGAAACAATTGAAAAACTAAAACGATCAGGTGATTTATTTGAACCAAAACGTGGATTCATCAGCAAAATTTAGAGAAAGACAAACAGCATATGTTGTAACAGCTGAAAGCCTACAAAATGGCAAATATGAAAAAAGTCCAGGGGAGTTTGAACCAAATTATGTAATTCTCCAAGACGGTAGAAATGTATCTAGAATTAACATTATTGCAGCAGTTGTATCAATTACAGAAGACCCAACATTTAAATCTTTCATTGTCGACGACGGTACTGCAAAAATATCTGCTAGAATCTTTGACAAAGAACTCTTTCAAAATATACAAATAGGTGACCTCGTCATATTAATAGGGAGACCAAGAGAATTTGGTTCTGAAATGTATCTTGTTCCAGAGATTATGAAAAAAATACAAAATCCAGAATGGGTAGAACATAGAAAAGTGTTACTTTCTAAAATGCCTCAACCAAAAACAACAATAAACACCTCAACACCTCAAGAAGAATTTGCAGAGGAAACAGAAGTTATTGAAATATCTAACACAGAAACCCCTCCCCTAAATACCCCAACAGAAAATACTCAATCGCAAGAAAACGAAGAAGATATTATCGAAACAATAAGAAAACTTGACAAAGGAGAAGGAGTATTTATTGAAGATCTTGCTCAACATTCAAAAAATAGTGAAAAACAAGTTAAAAGTCTTCTTGAACAAGGAGAAATCTTTGAAATAAAACCAGGAAGAGTTAAAGTTCTAGAATAAAATAGGATTAATGAATATTTCTATAAATGCTGCAAACACTAATAAAGTTACTGCTATCAACAATAAACCAGAAGCATCTATTAAAACTCTTTTAAACCTATGCTTTTCAATAGCATGTCGAATTATTGAAATTGAAATTATCCCTCCAGCTAATCCGGCAACAAAATATGCCAATATTTCAAAAACCCCATGAATTAAATAACGAAGCAACCCAAGCGAAAATATACCAAAATACTGGCCTGCACTAATAAACCCAATAGATGCCATTACTTCTGCAAGATTGGTCCTTACAAAACTACCAATAGCAACCCCAATAACAGTTGCATTCCATGTTAAAATAAAAATCGCACCAACACCATATAAAAATGCAAATAAAACACATAATGACATAACCCACAAGTTATTCAAAAAAACAGCAATAAACATATCAAAACTTAATGTTCCTTCTAAGAAAAAGTTTCCAACAACATTACTATTAATTTGTTCTATTGTGGTTGTTTGTAATGAAAACAAAGAATTTACAAACTCCAAAGGCAAAAAAACATAAGCTAGAGCAAAAGAGACCATAATTCCAAAAAACAAAAACATAAACACAGAAAGTGCTTTAGCATGCTCCCTTAACAATCCTTTCTCAGATAATCTTGTCTTCTCGTCTTTTAACTCCTCGAGCTTGATTGTATTGTAAATAATAGGTATACTAGATAAAACAATTAAAAATACTGCTACTAAAGAGGCTTGATCCCTAAAAATAATAAAAGAGAAGAAAATCCCAATAATAGAAAACAGCATTCCTAAGAAAAACATTTGCCAGGGCCGCTTCTCAGCTTCAACTGGATTAAGTATTGCTTCTAAAACCATATTTAAATTTTGCACACCTGGCTATTTAAATTTTTTTAATTGTCCCAAACCAATACCTTAGGTAACATTTATAAATAAACCTCCTTTTCTTGAAAAAATGGAAGATTACGAAAAAATGCTGGATAGTGCATATAAATCCCTACCAGAAGCAGGGAAAAAGCAAGAAAGATTTGAAGTTCCAAAAGTTATGGGGCACATCCAAGGAAATAGAACAATCATAAGTAATTTTTATCAAATTGCCGCAACATTAAGAAGAACTCCTGAACATTTACTAAAATTCATTCTAAAAGAATTAGCTACTCCTGGAGAACTGAAAAAACAAGGAGTCATTATAGGGAGCAAGGTTCCTGCATCTAGAATTAATGAAAAAATAGAGAAATATGTTGAAACTTTTGTATTATGTAAAGAATGTGGAAAACCAGACACTAAACTTAGCAAAGAAGCTGGATTCTTATTCATAAAATGTCTTGCTTGTGGAGCAAAGCAAAGCGTAAAAGCTAAATTTTAATCATACTTAATGAAGTAAACAAAATGATTGTAAAAGAACACCTAACAAAGGATGGAAGAATTGTTCTAGCTATTTGTGATTCAAACTTACTAAACAAAACATTTGAAGAAGATAATAAAATTCTTGATTTAACTTCTGAATTCTACAAAGGAGAGGAGAAGAACAAAGAAGAAACTGTTGCAGAAATAAAAAAAGCCAACATCATCCATGCAATAGGTGAAGAAACAATTAATCTACTAAAAGATCTTAAGTTACTCACAGAAAACAACATACTGGTAGTTCAAGGAATCCCTCATTCTGAAATAATTAAAGAATAACACAATTACCCAAACCAACTCCCTAATCCTGTTTGCTTTTCTTTCTCTCTACCAAAAACACTCTCTACTCTCAGTTGTAACAAGTGCAATGATTGTTTTAAATAAGGTGGAACATCATATTTCTCTGCTAAACTAATACTTGGTTGTAAATATTTGATTACAGACCCTTCTGAAATTGTAAAAATAATTTTACCACTACATTTTGTACATTTTCCAATTAAAGGTGGTCGGCGATATTTTGCATTACATTTAACGCACCTAAATTGTTGTTGAGAAAACTTTCGTAGATTTCCTTTTGTGTCTTTTATAAAATGTTTTTCAATAACAAGCCTTGCAACGTCTCCTGAACTAACTGCCCTTACTTTTTCTGCAATTTCCATCTGCCCTTTTAATTTCTCTTCCATAGAAGGCAGGGCCTTATATGAAGAACAAACTCCCCCTGAATTAACACTACTAACTGGAATAGTATATCCCATCTTTTCATATTGATTTTCTTTACCTAATCTGTCTTTTATTTGTTCTACTTTTACATCCCATGGTTGTTTAAATTCTAAAGCAGATTCATATAGTTCTAAAGGATATTCCCAAACAGTATCTAAACCATGTGCCTGATCATCTATTTCATTAGGATTTAGATAATAAGTTAAAACAAGTGGTGCATCCATTGTTTTTGCTCCTCTTGTGTCTGGTAAATACTGACTAGAAAAGTTCAATACTGCATCCATCAATAATGAAACAGATGCCTCGTCTCCATCACAGTCCCTACGTAAAGCTGCATGAAACATTGGGTGCGTTAATAGTCCTTGAGTATGAGAAAATCCAATTATTCTACCCACCATGCCTGCAGAGATATGTGGGGCCAGCCCTAACACAAGTTGACCAACAAGATCTTTAGGAGTTTTAAGGTTATAAAATGCTTCTTGCCCATATAATTTAATCAAGAGTTCATCTACAAAATTTGCAACATTAGTTAAAACAATATCTGCTTGTGGGTCTAGAGCATCTGTAGAACAAGGAAGCACTACATCTTGTGGCATTATTTCCACTACTTGTTCAGAATCCACTAACTCCTCTCCATTAATATCTTCAACATATCCTAGTTCTTTCAACTTCTCAATATCTGTACCGATCTCTTTTGGTGTAAAATGTGTTAAAGGAATTTCGCTCATATCAAACCTAATTGTTCCGTCTTTATTTACATAAACTTCATGTTTTGCTCTAAGGATTCCTTTTGCTAAGTTTTCTGGAAAATGATCTTTATTAGATGTTCCCCTTACTCCTTTTATTAAATCAGGATAAGCTGTCATCCTCAACTTCTTTAAAACAGGATAAAAATGTTCTGAAACAGAAATTGACATTTTGCTATATGTGCTCTTTTCTCCATGAAGATCACATTGCTTCTCTGTTGATTTTCCACATTGACAAAAATATAATTTTTCAGATCGAACATTACAAGTTGGACAAACTGCAAGCACAAGTTCTTTTTTACAAGAAGGACAACAATACAAAGGAAAGTCCGCAGTTATTTTACCACATTCGAGTGCTGCTTGAAAAGAACGCATTCTTCCGCCTTCTTCTCCAACTGGAAATAAAACTTGGGGGCTACCTGTTAATTTTCTCATTTTTGCTTTTTCTGGTCTTCCCATTCTTGCTCCAATAAAAGTGCCTGCTACATCCATAATTTTAACAGGAGAAATTTTCTGGATATTTTCTAATGCATCTACAGTATCATCAATCAAAGAAAGCGCACCAGGGACTTCTTCATATGATTTTAAATTAAGACAAAAAAGAAGTGATTGTGCATGTTCTTTCTCAATAACTACATTCTCCTTTGTCGGCATAACATGGGGCAACCCAACTAACTCCAGTATCCTCTTTTCAGGAGAGTTCGGAAGAATTACTTTTCTAACCAAACCAGATTCATCTTTATCAAGCTTCATCTTTTCTAACCAAGAGAAAAACCTAAGCAGATCTTTGCCAGAAATTAATTTCCAATAATAAGTAAACCTAGGATGTAAAGGAACATCCAACTTAGATGAAAGCTGCCCACATAAAGAAAAACTTGGTTTTGAAACAAAAACATTATCAAAAACTTGCATTAATTCCTCTTCCTTTTCTGCATCCAAACCAAAATCTTTAATATTCTCTTTAATTTCATGGTGTCCAAACTTTTCTGTTAATGCTTTTTTAACATGGAGCGACCACCACTCTTCATTATACCCGCAAGGAATTAACATGTGTCCATTTTCACTAAAATCACCATAATTAAAAACAATATCTCCTAAAAAAAGAATTTCTTTAACTTCAGGTAGATATTTATGTGCTTCTTCAACTGACTCTATTTTTATAACTGCACCATTATTTAATAAAACAATTGGGCCATGAATATTTTCACAAGGAGTTATTGCTGCTGCTTTCCCTGGACGCTCAACCTTAAGTTGTGTTCCTGTAGCAACATACCCTTTCAACAACACCATTGTGGCAGGATTTATTGCTGCTGCAGAAAACCCACTCATTCTTGTTCTGCCGTATCTTAATCTAAATCCTCCTGCAGCCATTGGGTGTGTTAAAACAGGCCTTCCTGCAACTAAATCTTTAATAAATGTATAATTTGGGGCCAGTTTCCCTTTTTCTGACTCTGTTTTTGTCTTTGCCTTAATTTGTTTTTGCAATTTTAAAAATTCCCCTAAAAATTCCCACTCCAAATCAAACTCCTCTCCCCATTTTTCTAGACGTTTCCATAATTTTGGGGCTTTCTGACTTAATCCTTCTGCTAAAACAAGACAAATTCCTCCCCTAATCCTATTAGTGACTACTCTTGGCAGATCTTTATGATTAGATACTTCCATTTTCTCAGTTGGTTCTCCATCAATCTCAATTGGGAGATGATGTAATAAAAAATCAAGTTCGTCTGTAGAGGGCAGATACTGCAAATTTGTAATTCGTTCATGATAATCATAAATTTCTGTTTTATATCTTGCAATCTCCTCCTCATTTGGATCATATTTTGAAAACCCCATTTTAACTCGTACATAATCTGTAATAAGTAAAGAAAGTGCTGCCGCTGTACCTCCTGCTCCCCTAATTGGACCAGCATAAGTTGGTGCAAAATACTCCTTGCCAGACATTGTTTTTTTAATTCTTAATTCAATAAATCCCTCAAGAGGTGCAGAAACTATTCCTCCTGTACTATACGCAAATCCTGTTCTTATTCCCATCTCATATGCTGTTTTTTTATCTGGAAAAACACAAAACTTTTCTTCTGCTACTTCAACTGCAATTTTTAATGCGACTCTCCAATCCAATGGAGAATATTCTTCTTCAAGTTCAATTATTCTTTCTTGCATACCTGAACCCATTAATTGTGGAGCAACTACTCCAATTAATCCCTCTACTCTCTCTGCCATATTTCTTGCTAATTTTATATCTACTTTATCCTCTGGATCAAATCCTAGTGATCTTGCTTTATTTCCTACTTTATAGCACGCTTTAACTGAATCTCCGATTTGTTCAAAATACGCTGTCATTCTTGGACTTGATGCTGTCATTTTTTTTCTTCCTCTCTTCTTCATTCATCAGTTCTTAATTCTGGCCAAATTTCAAAATTTTAACATCCCTTGTCTTTAAATTTACTAAAGGAACCCTACAAGGTTCTGGTTTATGCCCTACTTTTTCTTGGAACGCTGTTTTTGCTTGCCAACAGCTTCCTGAAATTAGAGTAATATTTCTATAATGTGAAACAGAAGATTTGTGAATATGTCCAGTACAAAATATATCTGGTATTTTCTTAATAATCATTGGGTCTTCTTCTGTGTCTGGAATATAAAGTGAAGATGCATGTGTTGGAGCAAGGTGTCTTCTCTGTAAAAGAAACTTCATAACTAAATCTGCCCTATCATACCCCCCATTATTTCTAATCTCATCTACATTTGCTATATAATGATCAAAACTATAACCATGGTACAATAAAACATCAAATCCAGGAAAGGTTTCTTTTTTTGCAATATTGACAATTGAAGGGTTGCTAACCATTTGAACATTTGGCATGTCATACAACCTAGATGCAAACTCTTTATAGATAGGAAGTTGTGGTTCTGCTAATCTCATAGCATCGTGATTGCCTGGACAAATTATAATTTTAATGCGTGTAGGTATTTTCTTAAGAAATCTCGCCACTTCATCATACTGCTCTGTGATTTCATTTATTGTTAATTCTTCTTCTTGTCCGGGGTAAATTCCAACACCATCTACTAAATCACCAATAATAAAAATATATTTTATTTTCTTTACTACTTCTTTATGTTCATCAGTGCCAATTTCTAAATTCAACCAACTTAAAAAACGCTCAAACTCCTCTTGTAAAAAATTATTTGACCCAACATGAATATCTGATAAAAAAAGTGCGAATTCGTCGTCTGGTGATTTTTTTAATTCTTTGTATAAAGGAACATCTGGCCAAATCACATTATTTGCAAAGATAATATTTTGACTTCCTGTTCCGACAACCCCAATTACTTCATCAGGAACAATTGTTGTTGCTTGTTTGTATAAATCTGGTTTATTTTTATTTATTAAAACACTTATTTCTCCTGTTTTATCTTCTACTTTCAAAACATAATTCATGTTTTTTGTTTTAGAAATTTCTTTAACAAGTCCAATTATTGCCGCTTGTTCTTTTCCGTTTCCTTGTTGAAGAAGCCTTGAGATAGATCTTACATTTTGTAACTCTTGCCTCCCTCTAAGAATTCCTTCAATTGCATCAAAACGTTTGTGAAAATAAGTAACAAAATCCTTTACTGCTTTTTTCTCTGATACTTTTTCATAAGAAGAAATAATTTCAACCCCTTCATTCCTCTCTACATCGCTTCCAAGTCCTTCTTCTCCCTCTTCTCCTTCTCCCACAAAAGAAGACGATAAGACAGAATGTTTTAACTCATTATTAACTATAACTTCGCTTTCCAAAACTCCTTTTTCTAGTAATTTGCTATAAAATGTATCAATATCAAAATCATCTCCTAATTCATCTAGAAATTCTTCTTCTAATAATATCCCTTTTTCCAAAAAATCTTCTACTATTTTCTTTTTTTCTAAAGAAACTTGCATACTATAACCCCAAACTTTGCTCAAGAATTGCCAAAATTTTTGGTTTTACTGCAGGAGGAATTGCAACAGTTATTTCTCTTGTTCTACCAAACCTACCTTTTGAAACAACTTTTGCATTAATTATTCCCAACATATCTAGTTCCCCAATAACATCAGAAACCCTTCTCTGTGTTAAAGGCCTTAAACCAATCTGAGAACAAAAATTCTTGTATAAATCATACACCTCTCCTGTAAATATTATATCTTTTCTATCTTTGTAAAGAGTTAATATAGAATGTAACGCTACTTGTTGTTGTTTTGGTTGGGTTTTCACAATATCTAAAACCCTATCTCTTTCGATTTTCTCTTCTGCTTGATCAATGTGTTCTATTTTTACTTGGTCTCCTCCAACCCTTTCAGCAACTTCTCCTGCTACTCTTAATAACTCAAGGGCTCGCCTGGCATCTCCATGTTCTCTAGCAGCATATGCTGCACATTTCTCAATTACCCCTTGTTTTAATACACCCTCCTTAAATGCGCCAAGTGATCTCTTCCTTAAAATCTCCTGCAACTGTAATGCATTATACGGTGGAAAAACAACTTCTTCTTCACTTAAAGAAGATTTAACTCTTGGATCTAAATTATCTGTAAAAATAAGATCATTTGAAATTCCAAGTAGAGTAACTTGACAATTTTTTAAATCTGAGTTTATTCTTGTTAAATTATAGATGATTTCATCTCCTGCTTTTCTTACTAATTGATCTATTTCATCTAAAATTAAAATCAATACTCTTTGTTTATCATCTATTGCTTGATAAAATATTTTATAGACTTCGTCTGTCGGTAAGCCTGTTGGGGGAATTTCTTTTCCAAGCTCTCTTGCAAGTTGTGCAATAAGCCTATATTCTGTATCTGCCACCCTACTTAATTTACAATTAAGATAAATAACATCAATAGGAATATCTCTTTGTTTTGCGACCTTTTGTATTTCTTGGGTTGTGTATTGGGCTATCAATGTTTTTCCTGTGCCTGTTTTTCCATATAGAAAAACATTAGATGGTTTTTCTAACCTCAAAGAAGGAGCCAAGATATTAGCTAGGTTAGTAATCTCCTGATCTCTATGTAAGATTGTATCTGGGGTGTATGTTGCTTGTAAAACTTTTTTTTCTGTAAATAAGGAATCCTTATTTAGAAATGATTCAAAGAGTTTGTTTATTTTTTCAGCCATTGGATTATTTCCACAAGAAACAATGGTATAAAAACTTTATCATTTGTACCGCTACCCTGCCCCCTTCATTTCATATGGAGATTTTGGGTTTTGGTGGTGGCGTGGTGTGTTTTTTTGGGTTTATTTTTAAATAAATTGAAAAATTAGATTAATGAATTGGTATTTAATTATGATTTACTACAGCCTTCACCAACACATACCTAAACCACCATAATTTAACTGATTATTATATTATATTTAACTTATATAATATATAATATAATAAATATAGTTATATTATATATTATTATATTATATTTATTTTCTATATAGAAAATAAAGAAAAGAAACAACAAAAGCAGAAAAAAACAATCAAAGAGTTTTTCATAAAATCCAAAAGGTCTAAAACCACCAAATTCTATATATTAAAGCAGAAAAAAATACACCACACTTCCACATGAAATAAATCTCCAAAGGAAACCAAGGTCACACACCCAACAGTTAATTAGACCTTTCCATATATCAAACACCGTTCCCTCTGCTGTTTTTCGTCATCAATAATAGGTAAAAAGAAACATTTTTATATGAGAAAAGCGTGAAGTTTGTTAAATAGGTTTGAATATATCAGGTTAGGGGGATTTAACCAACTTAAAATAATAAATAAAGTAAAAAGAGGTGTTAGTATGGTAGCAGAAGGAGCATCATTGGACGTAATCATTCTTGCCATTATTGCAGGCACATTGGCAGCAATAGTGTATAGCTTAAGGATTTTAGTTCTTCTTGAAAGAAGGATTGCAAATGTAGATGAAAATATCCAAAGAATCACTCAAAGGATTGTAAAAGAAGAAATGAAAATCGAAAGAGAAGAAGCAGTCATTCTAAAAAAGCTTTCAGGTACTCCAAAAAGAGCAAAAGCAAAAAAGAAAGCCACAAAAAGAAAGACTAAGAGAAAAAGACGTTAAATTCATTAACTTTTTATTTCCTTTCTTTTATTATTTATTATCATGAGATCTAACTATTCTAATTTTAATCAAGTATTGAAAGACATTCGCTCTTTGAAGATCCAAGGGGCACAAAACATAGCTATTGCTGCAGTAAAAACACTAGCACAAAAAGCCAAAAAATCTAAAGCACTAACTAAAACTTCACTTCTCCACGAATTAAAAAAAGCTAAAACACACTTAGAAGCAACAAGACCAACAGAACCAGCAATGAGAAACGCACTTTCATATATCACAAATAATATTCCAAAAACAAAACCCACCAAAATTCCACAACTAAAAAAACAAATTGCAGACAACGTAGAATATACATTAAACCATCTTCAATCAACAAGAAAACTTATTGCACACCACGGTCAAAAGTTAATTAAACAATCCAAATCAACAAAAAACAAAAAACCATTCATTATTTACACCCACTGCCATTCAAGTACTGTAACTTCAATTATCAAAGAAGCACATTTCCAAGGCAAAAACATAATTGTTCATAACACAGAAACAAGGCCACTCTTTCAAGGAAGAAAAACTGCAAAATCTCTAGCCAAGCACAATATTCCTGTAAAACATTATGTAGATTCAGGAGCAAAATTAGCAATAGAAAATGCAGATTTAATTCTTTTTGGAATGGACGCAATAACAGATAAATATCTCTACAATAAGATTGGCACAGAAATGTTTTGTGAAGTAGCCACAAAAAGAAAAATTCCTATTTATTTTTGTACAGATTCATGGAAATATGATCCAAAACCTCATTTTGGCAAACACGAAAAAATAGAACAAAGAGATCCAAAAGAAATATGGCCAGAAGCACCAAAAAAAGTTGAAATATTCAATCCAGCTTTTGAAGAAATTCCTGCAAAGTATGCAACAGGAATAATTTCAGAATTAGGAAGCTTCTCTCATAAAAAATTCATAAAACAAACCAAGAAAACCTATACAATGTTGTTCTAATCCACCAACACCAACAAACTCAACTAAATTTCTTCAATCACTTCTTCAAATAATAATCCCTTTGTTCTTGCTAAATCAACAGAAACACCATAACCTTTAGCTGTTTCCTTTATATCTTCTAACATTAAAAAAACAGGATCTTTTTTGCCAAAATGCACAGCAAGCCAAGCCTCTGCACCAAACCCATTAGAAAATTCCCTTAATTGATCAATTTCCCCTTTTGGTAAATATAAATTCCTTCCTTTTATTCGTTTACACTCTATTGCTAATTTTCTACTGCAATTCCCTGCTAAGATATCTGGGGAAGGATATCTACTTGAACCTGAACCTGCTGCCCTAATGGCAAACCAACTATTTGTACAAAATAAATGTATTAGTTCTCTTTCAAATTGTGTTCCTTTGGATTTTGTATTCATAATCTTCACCAAGACCAAACTCTATAAAAAATATCCTTTTTTCTGCTAAAAGAGCGTTAAAACATCTTAAAACCTTTTAGAACCACCAAACAACACCTTTTCCAAAACTTTTAAATATAAACAACACCCAACAACCTTAAACAAGCTCAAACAAACAGGTGATAATTATGGCAAAAAGACTTATTCCTTTAGCAGCAATGGAAAAAATTCTAAAAAATAGTGGTGCAGACAGAGTTTCTGATAAAGCTAAGGCAGCACTAAAAACAGTTGTAGAAGACAAAGCAGAAGAAATAGCTTCACAAGCAGTGAAGTTTGCATCTCATGCAGGAAGAAAAACAGTAAAAGCAGGAGATATAAAACTAGCATCTAAAACTTATTGATAAAAAACAAGATTTTGATATTGGTGCTTTTATAATTTGACTTTCAGAAAATCATGTGCAATATGGGTTTCTGGAAAAATATCCTTTGCATCTTTTTCTAATTGTTCTAATGTTTTGTATCTTTGAGAAAAATGTGCAAGATACAGTTTCCCAACTTCTGCTTGAGAAGCAATTGTTGCAGCTTGCGCAGAAGTCAAATGAAAGTAGCCTATTGCCTTTTCTTCGTCTTTTGCTTCGTAAGTTGCTTCACAAATTAAAACATCTGCTCCTTCTGCCACTTTAATACAATTTTCATTAAGAGAAGTATCAAAAATAAGACTCAAAACTTTTCCTTTAACAACATAAGTAACATCATCTGGCAAAATTTTTTTACCTTTAAACTTAACACTTGCCCCTCTTTGTAATTTTCCCAAAACAGGCCCAGCTTTTAAGCCAAAATCTTTTGCTTTTTTCATATTAATCCTTCTTTTGTCTTTTTCAACAAACCTATATGCCAAACAAGGAGTTTTATGATTTAATGGAAAACTAAAAACACTTAATGTTTCATTATCAAATACTTTTCCAGATTTAATCTCAACTATTTTCAACTTAATAACATTATCAAAAATAAAAGTAGAAAGAATGCCATCAACAAATTTTTTTGTCCCAACTGGCCCATAGATATATAATGTTTTTTCATAATCTGTAGCAGAAAGTGTCTGTAAAATTCCTGGTAAACCCAAACAATGGTCTCCATGTAAATGAGTAAGAAGAATCTTATCAATCTTATGTAGGCTTTTCCCCACTATTCTAAACTGTCTTTGGGTTGCTTCACCACAATCTACTAAAAAACCAAATCCACTATGTTGTATAAATACACCTAATTGATTCCTGTCTTTTGTAGCAACCATTGCTCCAGTACCTAAAAATATTGCTTCCATACTTCTTAGAAATTTTTGCAATCTATATAAGCTTATTGTATAATTAATGCAAAATCAAGGCAAAAATCAATAGTGCCTAAATTATTTTCTATATAGAAAATAAATAAATGAAACGCAAAGCTTATTAACCTCTAATTAGAGCCTTACAATCATGCCGACAAAACCAACTGTCACATCTATATTAGTTGAGGATGTTGTCCTTACTGAGGATAGTGATGCAGCAAAAGAACTCTATAATCAGAGTAGATATGGGTCTATCCAAGGAGACAAAGTACAACTTTCTCTTTTAGAAGCACTTTATTTACTTGAAAAAGGCAGACTCAAAGTCCTCGATGGCAGAAAAAAAGAAATTTCTTCTGAAAAATTCCTAAAAAAAGCCAAAAAACAAGAGCCAAATTTCTGGACAAGGTATTGTGTATTCAAAAACATGAGAAATAGAGGATACATCATCAAAACAGCATTAAAATTTGGAGCAGATTTTAGGGTATATGACAGAGGAGTAAAACCTGGCGAAGACCATGCAAAATGGGTAGTTTTTCCAGTTCATGAAGGTTCTACACTTACTTGGCAAGAATTCAGCTCAAAAAATAGGGTGGCCCACAGCACTAGAAAACGTCTAATGATTGGTGTAGTTGATGATGAATCAGATGTCACATATTATGAAGTAAGATGGACACGACCGTAATCCTCATCAATACCACACAATCAATTCTACTATTCTTTCAATAACTTTTTATATACAGACCAAGCCCTATTTTTTATGGTAGACAAAGATAAAATTCTAACTATTATGCAAGAAAAAGGTCCAATTCTACCAAAAGACCTAATGAAAGACCTTGGAGTAAATACAATACTTATTGGTGCAGCACTTTCAGAATTAGCAGCACAAAAAAAGATAATTATCTCCCACATGAAGGTGGGAGGAAGCCCAATTTATTACTTGGCTGAACATAAAGATAAATTGCAAGAATTCTCAGACCACCTTAATGAAAAAGACCAAAGAACATACGAGCTTTTAAAAGAGAGGAGAATTTTAAGTGACACAGAACAAACCCCTTTAGTAAGAGTTTCATTGAGAAATATAAAAGATTTTGCAAAACCCTTGGAAGCTACATCCAAAAACACAAAAAAAATATTTTGGAAATGGTATATGCTTTCTCCAGAAGATACAGAAAATAAAATTAAAGATGTTTTATTGCCAGAAACAAATTCAATAAAACACCCAACTTCCCCCAAAACCACAACAAACATCCAACCTAGAGAAATAAAAAAACCAAAATTAGAAACAGAAAAACAACCAATTATTAAAAAACCAAAACAATTAACTCCACGCCCCTCACCAACTAAAAAGAAAGCAATAGAAACAACAAGAAGCAAACCTTTAGAAAAGAAGATAAAACTTCAAAAACCATCTATTCAAAAAAAATTAACAAAAAAACAACCAGAAAAACCAAAACAACAACTTCCTGAAGAAACAGAAGAACAAACACAACAATTGGTTGAACCAGATGATAAATTACACAAAAAGACCAAAATCTTTTTCAAAACAAAAAGTATTTTAATAAAAGAAATCAATATAATTAGAAAGAACAAAGAAATAGATTATATTGTTCAGATTCCCTCTCCTGTTGGGCAAATAACTTATTATTGTAAAGTAAAAGAAAAGAAAAGAGCAAATGATGGAGATCTTGCTTCAGCATATATTCAAGCACAAGCAAAAAAACTTCCAATACTTTACATCATGACAGGAGATTTAACAAAAAAAGCAAAATCAATGATTGAAAAAGAATTCAAACATGTAAAATTAGCAAATTTGGGGTGAAAATATGAAACAACAATTTATGAAAGTTTTAGTTTTATGTTTGCTACTTGTTTTTGTAGCAGGATGTGGTTCTGATAAAGAAGACAAAGGAGAAATTCAAGTACATGATCTTCCAGATGAATTAGAAGAACACTTAGACGAACTTGAAGAAGCAGTGGATGAATTAGAAGAAGTAGAAGAGACACTTGAAGAATATATGAATGAAGACAATAATGAACCTGAAACAACAGAGCAAGAACAACCAACAGAAGACACAAATACAGATACAGAAACAACAGGAGAGCTAACTTTAAGTAGCGATGAACAAGACGCCATGGAAACCAGATTAAATAGAAACACAAAAGCAACAGTATCAAGAACTTTCACTCCTCAATTAGTCCCAGGAGAGAGCATGGTGCTAGGATTTGGAGTTACCAACACAAAATCAATGCCATATAATTTTGATATTAAACCAGAATTTAGAAGGGCAACATATGCAAGCGGAACAGGGATACAATTTGTAGAGGAAGAAACAGTTCTTGAATGGATAGAAGGATTTACTGAAGCTTATTACTTAGATGATCAAGAACAAGTAATATTTCCATTTAAAGTAACAATTGGCGAAACAAAAAATTCAGATGGAGATTTAGTAGAAGAAGGCAATTATGTTTTTGAATTTGTTGTAACTTACCAAGAAGACGACTTTAATACAGCCCACGAAATAGTGGAGTTCACAGTAAAAACAAAAGTAGAGTAAACTAGCTCAAAAGACGCCAAAAAAACAAGAAAATGGGATTACAGTTTAGAGAGATTGTTGAAGGAAAAACTATTGAGGTAAAAGGCCTTGCTAATTCAGTCTTAGTAGTTGATTCTTTTAATCTTCTTTACCAATTTCTTTCTTCAATAAGATCAAGAGATGGTTCTTTGCTTACAGATTCTAATGGAAATGTAACTAGCCATCTTATTGGTTTGTTTTCTAGAACAACAAAATTAATGCAGAAAAATCTTTCTTTAGCATTTGTATTTGATGGCGCTCCTCCAAAATTAAAAACAGAGGAAAGAGAAAGAAGAAAAGAATTAAAACAAGAAGCGCAAAAAGCATACGAAGCAGCCAAACAACGTGAAGACTTAGTAGAAATGAGAAAATATGCATCAAGGACCACAAAATTAACACCTGAAATGATAGAAGATGCAAAAGAACTTGTTACTGCTCTTGGTTTACCTGTTATCCAGGCCCCGAGCGAAGGAGAAGCACAAGTTGCTAATATAGTTAAAAATGGAGACGCAACATATGGAGTTAGCCAAGATTATGATAGCTTACTCTACGGAATGCCCCTTTTAGTAAGAAATCTCTCTTTAGAAGGCAAAAGAAAAAGAGCCGGCAAACTAGCTTATGACACAATTAAGCCAGAAGTCATTGCTCTTTCAGATGTACTAAACAAACTTGGTTTAGACAATAACCAACTTATAATTTTGGCACTACTTGTTGGCACAGACTATAACAGAGGAGGAGTAAAAGGAATAGGTCCAAAAACTGCCTTAAAATTAGTAAAGGAATATGGGGACGACTATGATAACCTTTTCAAAAAAGTTGAGTGGGAAAAACATTGCAATCATGATTGGAATGAAATTTATTATGCTTTCAAAAAGATGCCTACTACTGATGATTATAAAATCAAATTTAAAAGATATTCGCCAGAAAAAATCAAAGAATTCCTTGTAGAAAAACATGATTTCTCTATGGAAAGAGTAAATAACACATTAGAGAAATTAGAAAAATTATCCCAAGCACAGAAACAAAAAGGCCTAGGAGACTTCTTTTAGCAAGCTTTTTAAACCTCTTATTATTCCTTAGTTCTATGTTAGCAATTAAAGTACCTTTAGAAAAAGCACAAGAAGTTAAAGAATTTCTAATAGATGCAAATCTTTTTGATAAACAATACAAAGTAGAAACAGATTCTACACACATTTATATTCCAATAAATGAAGAATTTTCAACAGAATATGAACTAGTAAATAAAGACCTTAAAAGATATGAAAAAGAAGATCCATTTAAAGAGAAATTAAAATCCTTCCTAACTAAAGAGGAATTAGAAAAAGTAAAAACCGCATTTGATATTGTTGGAGATATAGCAATCTTAGAAATTGATGCCTTCTTAAGATCAAAAGAAACACAAATTGCACAAGCCTTATTAGAAAGCCACAAAACTATAAAAACAGTTGTAAGAAAACATGGACCACATCACGGAACTTTTCGAACACAAAATGTAATAGTCTTAGCAGGAGAAGATAAAAAAGAAACAATTCACAAAGAAAATAATGTAAGGCTAAAGTTAGATATTGAAAAAGTATACTATTCTCCAAGACTTTCAACAGAGCGTAAGAGAATTACACAACAGATTAAACCAAATGAATCTATTCTTGTAATGTTTTCAGGAAATGCACCGTATGTTTGTGTTTTTGCAAAAAACACAGAAGCAAAAGAAGTTTATGGGATAGAAATAAACCCAGACGGCCACAAATATGGTTTAGAAAACTTAAAACTAAACAAAATAACTAATGCCCAACTTTTCAACAGCGATGTTCGCGAAATAATTCCAACACTAGATAAGAAATTTGATAGAATTGTAATGCCTTTGCCTAAAAGTTATAATGAATTCCTTGATACAGCATTCTTATGTGCAAAACCCGGCACAATAATTCATCTTTATGCATTTTCTGAAGAAGATAAATTTGATGAAGTTCTGGCTAATACAGAAGCACTAACAAATAAACTAGGTTGGAAACTTAAATTATTAAATTTCATTAAATGCGGGCAACTTGCTCCAAAAACATATAGGATTTGTATTGATTTTGAGATTTCTAAATAACTTCTATTCTTTACTAATTTATTAAAATTGACCACAACCCTTATATACTTCTCTTCTTATCTTTAATACTGCATGCCGTGAAGAAGTGAACACCAATTGAGGCTCCGGCCAGTGAAATACGGAAGTAACTCCTGAGCATGCTCTTTTCTAAATTAAATTATAACACATCATAGAAATAATAAACTACAACAAACCTAACCTAGCCAAACATCTTAATATAATCTTTACTCTCTTCTTCTTTTTGCTTTACTTTTTTAATGCCATCAAATAAATCTTTTTCTTTTATTTTTGTTCTGTTTTTCCTAATTGCAAAATATCCTGCTTCTGTACATACAGCTTTTATTTCAGCTCCTGAAAAGCCAGCAAGCTCTTTAAACAATTTCTTCATATTAATCTTTTTATCAATGGCCATCTTTCTTGTGTGTATTTTAAATACTTCTTCAATACCTTCTTTTGTTGGTAAAGGCACCTTAATTAATCTGTCTAATCTACCTGGCCTCAAAATAGCAGGATCTAAAATATCTTTTCTATTTGTACACCCAATAACTTTAACATTCCCTAATGGTTTGAAACCATCTAATTCTGCTAAAAATTGCATAAAAGTTCTTTGTACTTCTCTTTCACCAGAAGTACCAATCTCGATTCTTTTTGCAGCCAATGCATCAATCTCATCTATAAATACAACTGCAGGTGCCTTTTCTCTGGCAAGTTGAAATACTTCTTTAACTAATTTAGCTCCTTCTCCAATAAATTTCTGGACAAGTTCTGAACCAACAATCTCAATAAATGTTGAGTTAGTAGATGCAGCAACCGCTTTAGCCAAAATAGTCTTTCCAGTTCCAGGAGGACCATATAATAAAATACCTTTTGGTGGTTGAATACCAACTTTATCAAACAACTTAGGTTTTTTTAATGGCAATTCAATAACTTCTTTTATTTCTTGTATTTGTTTATCTAATCCACCAACATCCTTCCATTTTAAATTTGGTTTTTCCATGATAACAAACTTTTCAACATCAAACTTTTTATCACTATCAATCTTTTTTATTATTGTAAGATTTTTTTGCTCTGCCAAAACAGTCTCTCCAGGCTCAAGATTTTTACATTCATGAGATATTGAAACAAAGAATTTATTTCCATTTGGTGTTTTTACAATTGCATTCTCTCCAATAACATCAGCAACTTCACAAACCATTAATGCAGGAGTTTTAAATCTTTTAATCTCTTTTTGCAATTGAGAAATTGTTTCTTTTAATAATTTATTTTCTGTTTCTATCCTAGCAGAGTCAGTAGTATAACTAAACATTACAGATTCTAATGCATTCTTAGATTCAGTTGTCATAAGTATGGGACTACTACAGCATATATAAAGCTTTCGTAAATTAATCAAATGGCACAATAGTTAAATGTTATAATTTCTATTTGCCTCTGCAACTTATTACAATTAAGAAAATGCTTATTCTACTGGGTTGTCAGAAACAGGTAATGCTACAACAAAACCAACACCATTAGTATAATAGTCTCCTTCTCTAACAACTTTAAAATTATCATTAGCATCATTAATCTTTTGAGCTAATTCTGTTTGGCTATTCATAATATATCTACTATCTTGGCTTGCTAATAAGTTTCCAGCGATATCATTTGCAATTGTATCAGGATCAATTGCCCCATCGATGTCTCCATTTTGTATAACATACACTCTATCAGGATGTTCTTGAGCAAATTCTAAAGATCTTTGATATTTCTTAATTTGACTTCTAACTCTGCTGCCTGGCAATGCCTTTTTCTTTGCTCTTCTAACTTTAGTTAGTTCATCACTATAGTCAGCAGTTTCTATTTCTCCTACCATTACAAGTTGTGCTTCTTCAGCTACATAAGCTCTTGCTTCAAGAACACCAGTTACAGGTCTATAACTTCTTCCTGGGTGTTCACTAACAAATTCCCCCAATTCTCCTCTACTTGCTTCTAAATTTCCACTATTAAGTAAGGCACTTGCTTCACCAACAGAATAACACTCATCACTTTCATCAATTATGTCATCAATATCACTGCACCTAGCACCATGATAAAAAGTTCCAAGATCAGTACTAACAATACTACCAAAACCAACTAATGAACAAATAGCCATTGCAGGAACACTTGCAACTCTCAAAATTTTACTTAATATGTTACCTCTAACTAAATCCTTTCTTTTTAATTCTGGGGCCTCTTCTGGTTTTACACTAAAATAATTGTTTCCTGCGTTTACTTCAACTGTTCCAAATTCTTCTCTTGTTTTTTCATAGACTTTTTCAAGAGCAGTTTTAACAGCGCCCATAACTCTTTCTGGATCATATGTGCTATCAATATCAATTTGAACAGCATATTTTGAGTGTTCTTCTAACTCCCCTTCTTTATCTATTGTTTTACCATTTGTTACTTCAACTTTAATGCTTGCGTGTTCTCTATTTCCACTAACATCAGTTTCTACATAGACTTCTGCAGCCTCATCAAAATTAATATAGTGTCCTTCATCATTCTTAGTATCTCCTTTTTTATTAATATCATATACAGTTTGTGTAATTCTTCCAGTTCCTACATCTACTTTTGAACCTCTTCCCACATCTTCTTCAATCTTTCCATCTCTTTCTAGAAGTTGTTCTAAGAAACTATCTCTGGTTCTCTTTGTACTTGCATCTCTAAAGAAAAGTTCTCTGATTAATTCTGTTACAAATAAACTATACTCTCTTTCAGTGCCTGGGCCTAATAATTCTCCTTCACTTGTAACTGTGGTTTTTTCAGGATTAGAAATTAAAGTATCTATACTTGCTGCACCATATCCCCTATCAATCACAGGAGCATTAGGAATTTCTTCATAAAGGGGCCTCTCAGTTCCAGGTTCTCCAACCCACTTAAGGTCTCTTTCTTCTTTAACTCTTCCATCATATTCTTCTTCATGTTCTAATACATTAAATTGAGATGCAGGAATCCCAAACTTTAACTCCCCCCCTCTTGTGCCTTCTTCCCTATTTGTTTCTCTAACTGATTCTATGAACTCCTCATCACTACAACTTTCTGTCCCACCTTGGGAAAGAGGACTCAAAAATACACCAAATTTAGTAACTGGCCCATCACCAACTTTTCCGAAATATGTATGGGTTTCTGGACTATATCCTAATTTAACACTTTCCTTTTTCTCTTTCTCCTCAGAGTTTTCAATAGTTTGATCTTCTCCTTTATTCCATAAAGTCACAGCAGAAATATAACCAAGTCCACCTAATGCAAGAGTATAAACAAAGTCTAAACCTGCTCTACCAACATTAAGGGGCCCACCATTTTCAGGCAATAAATAATCAGCACCTTGTTTAGCTGCCAAATACATAAAACCTAAAGTAGCCACACCTGCTAATATTTTTCCAGCGCCGCTTGCAACTTTCGGCCATTCTCTTTTTATATATCCCTCTTCATTTTCCCAAGGAACATTTTGGTTTTTAACTGCACCAACCACTGCTCCAGTAGCCATTCCTCCTAATGTTGCTGCACCAACACCCAATGTTGTCCAAAAACCATACACTCCAGTCAAACCAATTAATTGAGAAATAGCAAAACCAGCTGCACCATATTTAGCTGCATAAATACTGCCTCTTCCACCACGTTCAATTACTTCTGAAGCAAAACTACCTACTTTATCAAATTTCAATAAATATTCACTAACTCTATTTTTTCCAAAATCAGGAAATTCTTTATTATATAATCCATCTAACCCAAGATATAGTGCTCCTCCAACTGCACCATAAACTGCACCAGTGGCAAGTTTTCCAACATAAATTAATTCACCTGGCAATCCAAGTGCTTCACCAAATCTTTCACATAAATATCTATCATGGTCTGCATTAGCTGCTAATGTTATTGCTATAGATGGAGCAAGACCTGCACCAATTATTGTTTCTAAAGCAGGAATTCTTTTTTTTGCAGCAGGAGAGGGTTCTTCAACATCAGTTTGTTGTTCATCAGCTGCCACCTCTTCTCCAGTTGTAGTGGTTGCTTCTCCATTTTCATCACCCCTACCTGCACCACCTGCTTCTCCAGGTGTACTCCCTTCTGTTTGAACAGCAGTTTCAAGTTCCCCTTCTTCATCTGCAACATAACCAGCAGGCGCAGGAACAAAACCAACTCTTTCATGAAGATATGTTTGAAGACGATATATTAATCCACCTTCTGTAGATGTGGATGGTGCTTCTTCTTGTGCAGGCTCAGCACTTTCTTCAGAAGCAGGATTATCAACAGTAGCAGGCGCTCTACTTGTTTCAGCAGGTTCAGAACTACCTCCTCTTGGGTGTCTCTTTAAAAAATCTGTCACATTACTCTTAGTCATAATATTACCTCTATTTGAATTGCAAATATTCAATCATATATAAACCTTTCGTTTTTTAATCACTTTAGAGTGGTTATTCTACCAATCTAACATATATAGTTACCTCTATCCTACAAATCCAGGCCTTACAGCCCTTCTCCTACTTTTTTCTTCATTTTGGAGCTATTCATTTACCTCAATAACAAAGAAAGCATTAGAAACACTAAAACTTACGCTATAGACTATATGTAGTCTATATACTCAAACACAAAACAACTTCTTAGAAGCCATTGTAATGGCCTTACAACCTTTATCAACAACACAAGTATCCTCAATCCTAATACCATATTTTCCAGATCTATAAATAGCTGGCTCAACTGCAAAAACCATTCCTTTCTCAACCTTATCCAAACCATTAAACTTTGGTTTTTCATGGATCTCAATTCCAACACCATGACCAAGTGCATGCGGATACTTCCATTTAGACCTAGAAAACTTATCAACAGACTTAAATTTAACTCCAACTTTTAACCTATTAATGCACTCTTCCTGAACACCTAAAACAGCTTCATAAACACTAACTTCTTTCTTACTGGGCTTTCCAATATAAACAGTTCTTGATATATCACAACAATATCCTTTGTACTTTACTCCAAAATCAATTACACAAAAACCCTTTCTAAGCTTAACTTTTTTAGGAGAATAATGGGGCATAGAAGCATTTTTACCAGAAGCAACAATCACAGGAAAAGCCAACTCAACACCTTCCTTCTTAACCTCATTTTCAATAAACTCAACAACATCCATCTCAGTCTTAAACTTTGAAAACCTTCTTCTCAACTTCATAAAAATCTTATCAACAATTTTGCAAGCTTTTTTCACATAAAAAATCTCTTTTTTTGTTTTAATTTTTCTTAACTCTCCTAAAATACCAGAAACATCAACAAAACTAACCTTTTTAACACTTTTTCTAATCTCTTTTTTCAATTTATCAAACACTTTAACACTCAAAACTTCTTTATTCACACCAATTCTTCCTTTTAACTTTCCACATTCTTTCAAAAACCGCTGCTTTAATTTAACAACTTTCACTCCACTTTTCTTCTTCACCATTTCATACTGCATCTCAACACAATACAAAACAGCCTTGCCTTTCTTCGGAATAACTAAATAAACTCCTTCTACATCAACTCCAGAAAAATAAAAAACACCTGAACAAGTATCTTTCAAATTAACAAATAAAGCAACATCAATCTTTTTCTTTCTAAGTTCTTTCTGAAACTTCTGCACCCTATCAGCAAATTCTTTATTCATATACATATCCAGAATCTTTAAATATATAATCCTTTCTATTTAGCCTTATGAAAAAATTCACACTTAGAAATGGTCTAACAATACTATATGAAAAAAGAAATACAGCTTCTGTAGCAGTTGAAGTATGTGTTAAAGTAGGATCTATAGATGAAAAACCTAACGAAAGAGGAATTTCACACTTTCTTGAACATATTTTATTCGAAGGAACTAAAAATCGACCAGATACATTACAAATTTCTAATGAAATAGAGAAATATGGAGCAGACTTTAATGCAGGAACAACACCAGAAGCCACTTACTTTTACATTAAAATCCTAAATAAACATTTTGAAATAGCTTTGGATATCTTATCAGATATGATAAAAAATCCTTTATTCAAACAAGATGTAATACTAAAAAACAGAAAAATAATAGTTGATGAAATAAACATGATTAATGATGATCCAAGAGCTTATCAATGGATTTTATTCAATATGTTTCTTTACAAAAAACACATGCTAAGGTATCCTCCTTATGGGGATACACAAGTTGTAAAATCTATGACCAAAAACAAACTTACTTCTTATTTCAATAGATATTACGCCCCAAATAACATGGTTATTGCAATCTCAGGGAACACAAACAACCCTACAAAATTAATCAAGAAATATTTTGGAGATATGAGAAAAACCAAAGTGTCTAAAAGAAAAACCATTAAAGAACCAAAACAAAAAAAGACAATAAAAAAAGTCAAAAAAGACACAGGCAATTCTTACTATGTTCTTGGTTATAAAACAGTGCCTAAAGGCCACAAAGATACACATGCTTTAGAAGTCATTTATGCAATACTAAGCAGAGGACAATCAGGTAGATTATTTGATGAAGTAAGAACAAAAAGAGGCCTTGTTTACGACATTGGAATTAATAACAAAATGAGCATAGATACAGGCAATTTTGCAATCTTTTTCAATTGCAATAAGTCAAAATTAGAACAAATAAAAAAAGTAATCTTCAAAGAATTTGAAAAACTACAAAATACAACTAAAAAAGACCTCAAAGATGCAAAAACATTCCTTGAAGGGGAGTTCCTATTATCAATTGAAGACAACTCAGCTTATTGTGATACATTAACAGAATGGGAAGCAGAAAATAACATTAAAAACCTTCAATCTTTCTTGAGAAAAGTAAAAAAAGTCACTGAAAAAGATATTGCAAGAGTTGCAAAGAAATACTTCACAAAAGAATTCTGCTTAGTGGGCATCGAACAAAAGAAATAATACTAATCAACAACTCAGTTATCTTGTAACTTCAAAAGATTCAATCTCTTTAGCTAATTTCTGTGCTGCTTTATTCTTCTCCAATCTTTTTCTAATTGGATCAAGCAACTTATTCAAGGAACTACCCACACACTGTTTTAAATCCATTGGATGCAAATCTTTTTTAACAAAACTTGCCTCCAATTCTGCATAAGAATTAAATTCAGCATTTCCACCAAATTTCTCAGGCCTCTCTACTTTCAATGTTTCAAATTTCTCAAACAAAATAAATTTACAATACTCCAAAATTGGGTTCTCTTCAACAACCCCCTCTGGACAATAAGCTTTTTTTATTTTTCTCTTAACTTCTTCTTCAGAATCAGTCATAAATATTGCAGTGTCTGGTTTTGATTTAGACATTTTCATTTTCATTGCTTTTTCAACAGCATTACCTGCCTTTGGTGGTTCTCCAAGACCCATTAACATATGGTGGCTAACAACAACTGGTTTCCAATAACCTAATTTTGGTCCAATTTCTCTAGCTAACATATTCACCTTACGTTGATCCATTCCTAATTGCACCAAATCACACTTTTGATAAAATACATCTGTACACTGCATACAAGGATAAAGAATTTGAGAAGCTTGCAATGACTCATCTTCACTTCTTCCCATTATTTGAGAACATCTTAAAATACGTTTTACAGTTGAATTCCTAGCAACCTGCATTACATTTTTCCAATAATTAGTATCTTTTGCAAAATCAGAAGCCCAGAGGAAATTTACTTTGCTTGTGTCCATCTCACAAGCCTTCCAAACTTCAATTAAATATTTACCAACTTTTTGTATTTTTTCAAGGTCTCCACCCATCTTATTATTGGCCCAAGCATGCCAATCAGCTACTAAGATATTGAATTTACATCCTGCTTTAGTCATCTTATTGACATTTATTGCCCTAAGAAGTCCTTGAGCAATATGGATATTTGCACCAGAAGGTTCAAACCCATCATATGTAATAGGAGATTTCTTTGTCTCTAAGACATTCCTTAAATCTTCTTCTGTTATGATCTCTTCTCCTACTTGCCTTATTAGATCCATCTTTGTTTCTATATCCATATTGACCTTAAACTTTATTTTCTATTTAAATTTAACCCTCTTAACCATTAACTTTATATTGTCCAGAACCTCAAAATACTATATGGGCCCATTAATCAGCTTTCAAGGCATTCACAAAGGCTTTGGTAAAGTAAAAGTCATCAAAAATCTAAATATGGATCTTTATGAAAAAGAAATCTATGGATTCATAGGTAAAAGCGGAGCTGGAAAAACCACACTTCTAAGAATTCTTATTGGTTATCATCCAATCAATTCTGGTAAAATTATCTACAAATCTCAAGATGTCACAAAAAAACAACATATCATAAGAAAAATAGTTGGCTTTTGCACACAGGAAAACTCTTTTTACCCAGAATTAACTATCAAAGAAAATCTAAATTATTATGGAAGAATGTATGATCTGCCAGGGAAAAAACTCAAAGAACAAGTAAACCACCTTTTAGATTTAACAGATCTAAAAAAATCAAAAAATTTACTAGCAAAAAAAGTCTCTGGTGGAATGAAAAGACGTTTAGATTTTGCAATCTCATTAATACATGATCCAGAAATATTAATCTTAGATGAACCAACAACAGGCCTAGACCCAATTATAAGAAAAAGCATCTGGAAACTTATTGAACAAATAAGAGATGACGGCAAAACAATAATTGTAACTTCTCATCTTTTAGATTTTATAGAAAAACATTGCGATAGGGTTGGGATACTAAACCATGGCAGATTATTAAAAGCAGAATCTCCAACAAAAATCTCAAAAAAATATCCAAAAACAAAGAATTTCACAGAAGTATTTGAAAAAATAGTAAAAGGAGATAAGAAATGTTAAAATTCAGCAAAAGACTATTATTCATAATAATAAAAAACCTTAAAATAGTTTTTAGAAGTTGGACATCTATATTATTGTTAATTCTTGGTCCAATGTTATTAATACTCATCCTTGGCTTTGCTTTTCAAGGAGATGAATTACACGATATAAACATGGGTGTTTATTCAACAGATTATAAGAAAATAGACCCATTACTCCAAGAATTACAAACACCAGAAATGACAATTCATAAATTTAAAACACTAGATAGTTGCATTTTAGCAATGAATCTCTCGACAACACACCTTTGTGTTGAATTTACCCAAGATTTTGAATACGACGTAAGAACAGGCAATGCAGGTTCTGGTCAAATAATATTCTACTATGACAATTCAAGATACAACCTAATAAAATATATTCTAGATTATCTTAATGAAAAAGTTGCCCTTACAAGTCAAGCAATAACTTTGGAAGCAACTCAAGCTATTTTTAGTGACGTCGGAGATTTCGTTGCAAAGATGCAAACAGCCCAACAAAATTTAACTCAACTAAGAAAAGAAGTCCAAGTAATGCGTCTAGAACTACTACAACTAAAAGTTCAACTTCAACAAACACAAGACGCATTTGAACCAAAATATCTTCAAATTAAGGGATTCCAAGATAAAATCAATAAAAACCAAGAAATATTAAATGATTTTATTGAAGCACAAGAAAATCTAAACAATATCACAGATGATCTTGAAAACATACAAAATCAATTAGACATTTTAACCATATTTATCTTAGACAATGAAGAATCTTTTACAGATTATACAGAAGAGTACAATGACAGACTTTCTGACTTTATTGATTATGTTATATTAATTGGCGCACCAATCCCAATAGCAGATCTAGAAAAACTCTACCTTAATACAACAATTTACGATGATACTTTATTCACAATTTCAGATACACAATTATTAATAGATGAAACAATAGATGCAATACAAACAACAGGTTCTGTAGCAACAATAACCTCTGAACAAACACTCAATTTACTGGATGAAATAGACAACATAGTAGTAGAACTTGATAATGTTCACAATCTTTTAAATGATTCAATAACATATATTGACACCACTCTTCCAAAATTAGACCAAGCAATTATCGAAATAAATAAATTAGCAGCAGAAATAGATAAAACAATCACACAATTTTCTCAATTTGATGAATCAAGTGCAGAACAACTAGTAAACCCAATTAATACAGAATTCTCACCAGTTTTAGGAGATCTAGAAAAAATCCATTTAATTTTCCCAATATTATTAGTATTTGTAATAACCTTCATATCAATACTACTTTCAAATATGGTTGTATTAAATGAAATCCACAATCCAGCGTATTTCCGAAACTTTTTACTCCCAATAAACAACCTTGTATTCATTATTGGATTATACATAACAAATATGATAGTAATTGCAATCCAACTATTTGTTCTATTGCTGGTAGCATACTTCAACTTCCATATTGATGTATTCTCAATATTCCCACAATTAGCCTTTGCAATGTTCTTAGTAACTACTGTATTTGTCCTTATTGGTATGATTTTAGGTTATATAATCCCCACTAGGCAAAGCTCAGTAATCATGTGTACTTTCCTTGCCCTGGGTATTTTCCTATTCTCAGATGTAATATTCCCAGTAGAAATCATGCCAGAACTAGCAGCTTATCTAGCTAACCTAAATCCACTCTTAGTAGGCGAAAACCTCTTTAGAAAAATCATATTCTTCCATATCCCTTATAGTGAATTAGGCAGAGAATTGATAGTCTTAGGATCATTCATAGCACTTCTAGCAATTGCTACAGTTCTAGCTTATTACAAGAACAAATCAAGAAGATAAGCCCCTTCAACCCTTCTTTCCCAAAATGGGCAGTAATCAACCAATACAAAAACATCTGGACAGTCCTAAGGCCTCAAATAACATCTTTTCCCCGCCCAAGACTTATATATTTGTATTGCTTTACTAGTGTTTATGAAATTAAAAATATTTTATTTAATAACATTGACCTTGGCAACATTCTTAGTTGGATGCTCAAGCGAAGTTGTCCAAGACAAAGATACAACCACAGAAACCAATGTTGAATTATCAGCAAAAGAAGAGCTTATTGCTCTATTAAACACAAATATAGAGTCATATACAGTAAATTATGAATACAGGGGATCTACTTCGGGCGGAAGTACTGATTCAACTTATTCTGTTATTGTTGAAAATGGAGAACTACTTTTCTACGAACATGTTTCTGATTATAGTGGCCTAGGCCAACTTAAAAGAACAACAAATTCTTATGAAGGAAATACATGGCAATGTGTTGTTGTTTCTTTACAAGATGGCTCTGAATCAGAATGTACTTATGAAATCAAAGTAATAACAGATAATCAATTAAAAGAAGATGCACTTTCACAAATTGATACAAATAACCTAGAAGTCTTTTCTTTTGAAACAGATTTTGGTAGTACTTGTTATTTATATGGGGAAACAGCAGCAGATTCTTATAGCTTTAATGGACTTTGTTTTAGAAATGACGGATTAATTGTAACAAAATTCTCAACTTTTCAATTAGGGAGAGTTGTACTTAATGTTGTAGGTTATCCTCTTGATGAGGAAACAAGTGAAACAGCATGGAATGCTGTTGCTTAATTGGAGGAAATTAAAATGAAAAAAACATTTACAATTTTAATAACATTATTGGTTTTGACAATGGCTTTTGCTTTTTCAGCAAATGCAGCAAAGTACTTAGACCAACCAGGTGCTGTGAACATACAACCACTTGAACCAAGAGAAGTGGTTGATAATCCACAAACAAGTATAGAGAAACTTATGTATTCACTAGATCAATTAGATAAAGCAGAAGAAGTTTATAGGGAAGCAGATGCTGTTTATGAAGAAATTGTAAGCAATTGGAATCACTATAACACCCTTATCTCAGATTCTACTCAAAGATCTATCATAAAAGAAATTAATGATTTAGATGAAGAATTATATGATAATGCTCAAAAAATATTATCAAGTACTGAAATAACAGATACAGATGATCATGATGAAATGATGGAAGAAGCAGAAGAACTTGTTGATGATATGGAAGATTTCTTAGATCATATGGAAGATATGAAAAAAGAACTTGTTGACGAAATGAAACAAGCAGAAGAAGAATATGCACAAGAGCAAGCAGAACTAGAACTAGAAGCAGAACAAGTTGCAGAAGAGCAAGAAGCTGATGAAATAACAGAACTAGAACTAGATGAAGAACCTGAAGATATCGATGTTCTTCCTGTAGAACCAGAAACCACTTGCAAAGGTTGTCTTTCTGGTGAATCTTGCGTAGATTTTGGTTTCAGACTTACTGATGAAAGTGAAGATTCTGTTTATTGTAATCTAGCAGGTGAATTAGTTGAACAAAAGAAAAATGATGAAGAATGTCAAAATGATTTTGAATGTTTAACAAACTCATGTTTAAGTGGAACATGTCAAGACTTAGAAGCACAATTAGAAGAAACCCAATCAATGTTTCAAAAAATCAAAAAATGGTTTTCAAAATTATTTGGAAATTAGGAGGAAATTAAAATGAATTTAACAAAAACAATATGTTATTTGATGTTAACCTTAATGTTAACAATCGCTTTTGCATTCTCAGTAAATGCAACAGAGTGTGTAGATAGTGATGGTGGTATTGATGTATATACTCACGGCGTAGTTGAAGGAAACTGGTATTATAATGGATGGGATGATAGTCATAAAGATACTTGTAAAGGTTTAGAAGCAGTATCTGAGACTTACTGTAATGAACAAGGCCAAGGAACAAGCATAGATATTGAATGTGATGAAAATTATGAATGTTATGAAGGTGTTTGCGTAGAAAGAGAAGAAACAATTTATGTGGGCTGCGAAGACACTGATGGTGGCAAAGATTATTACACAAAAAGTCATGTTTCTGGAATCATGGGAGTAAATGGAGCATATTATGAGAAAGATGAATTTTGCGTTGAATCTACAGGACAAGTTGGTGAATTATATTGTAATGATGGTTATTTAAGAGTTTTATATGTTTACCCACCTGAAGGTTATGTTTGTTATGACGGCGCTTTTATTGGTGAAGGTGAAGTTCCAATAGAAGAAGTAGTTGAAGTTGTGGTTGAAGAAATAGAAGAAGATCAAGCTTGCTCAGACTCTGACGGAGGTATTGATTTATACGAGAAAGGCACCACAACAGGAAATTATGGAACAGTAGGATTCATGGAAAATGAAGATTATTGTATAACTTATGGTTCAAATGAAGGAAAAGTAGTAGAATATTCTTGTACAGGAAGTTGGCAACAATATCATGTATATGATTGCCCTTCTGGTTATACTTGTTCAGATGGACACTGTGTTGATGAAGATCATAAGATATATGCCATAGAAGAGACAAATGTAATCACAACAACCTCCTCAAGTTATTCAAGTACAATGGTTGATTACAGGTTAGATGACATCCAAGAATTTTACCAAGAAATCGAAGAAATCTACGAAGATATTCTTGATGCTTGGGAAGAATTCGAACCATTGGTCTCTGAAAATGATGAAGAAGAAATTGAAGAAGAACTAGAAAAACTAGAAGAACACATTGAAGAACTTGGTGAAGAATTAGAAGAAGCAGAAGAAGACATTGAAGAGTATCTAGATGACGACGAAGACGATAAAGCAGAAGATTTAGCAGAGTATTATCTAGATGTTGTAATTGATGAATACACTTATGTTGATGGAATGTATGATGAATTCATTGATGCAATGGAAGCTGCAGCAGACAGCAACACAGCATCAAATGTCATAACAGCAGTAGAAACACCAGTTACAGTCACAACAACTATCGAAGAATGCGATGGTTGTACTACAGACAATACTTGCTTAACAATTGGTTTAAGACTAATTGATGACACAGGTGTTCCTGTCTATTGTGGTCTTTCAGGAGATTTACTAGAACAAAAAGAAGAAAACCTAGCTTGTCAAAATGATTTTGAATGCAAGAGCAATTCTTGTTTAAGCGGAAATTGTGAAGATTTAGCTAATCAATTGAAAGAAACAAAATCAATGATGGAGAAAATATCTAATTGGTTTTCCAGATTGTTTGGTGAAGACTAACACTCACAGATAAGCCCTTATCACCTCTTTAGCCAACCACCTCCAACAGTGGTTGGTTTTTTTATTTTTTGACAGGACTAAGGGTTAATCAACAGAAACTTTAAATATGCTTAAAGGCATTAATTTTTAATTAATGGCTTTTGCATATACAAAAGTCAGATACATTCTGACTTTAAGTATATTGACAAAAAGATAAGGGATTATGATGTTGAAAAGAGTAACACTATCATTATTAATATTATTAATCACATTAACCTTGGTTTCTTCAGCTTATGCAATAGATTATACTTTTGAATTTCAATCTATTGAAACTCTTGAACCAGTATGTGGGTGTGTTGCCTATTTTAACCCAGGTACAGAAGTATACAACAAATATGTTTCAGAAGATAATCCTACAACTTTATCACTTACAGAAGAACCAGAATTAATTGAAATTACAGTTGATTTAATGGATACACAAGGCTTTGATTATTACAATGTTGTTTACACATCATCCTTAAGTATTGAAGAAGGCCAAGTTAACTTAATCCTTCTTAATCCATCATCCTCTTTAAGGGGAGTAGTCAAAGATTCTTTAGATAATATAGTTGGTGATGCAAAATTAAAATTCGAATGTGCTAATCTCAACCCAACTACCTATGTACCAGAATCAACAGATGAATTTGGAAGTTTCTTTATTGAAGCAATGCCAACAGGAGAATGTATAGTGAGAGCAACTTCTGGAAACAGTGTTGGGTCAACTACAATAAACCTTGAACAAGGAGATCTTCAAGATATTGAAATAAAATTAGATAGTAGTGTAATTCTAGAGGATAACTCAAACAACACACTATTTTTCCTAATTGCCTTACTACTAATATTAATCATACTAATAAGCACATATATGTTTTTCAAATCAAAAAAACTATCAAAACAAATACAAGAAACAAAAAAAGATCAACAACAATCAAGAATCCAACAAACAATAAAAAACACACCAAAGCAATCAAAACGCTTAGATAGCATAATAAAAACATTAAACCAAAAAGAATCATCAATAATATCTTTACTAAAAGATAGAGAAGCTAACACAGAACTTCAATCTAAAATAAGACATGAACTGGGAATTCCAAGAACAACTTTATCAAGATTATTACAAAGCTTAGAAAAAAAGAAAATAATTTCAATATCTAAACAAGGCAAAATTGTCAAAATAAAACTAACAGATTGGGTTCTTGAACAAGAATAAACACCAAAACCACTAGAAATCTTTATAAAATCCTGCTTTCTCTTTAAAAACATGACAAAAAGACTAGCCATTATACATAAAGATAGGTGTAACCCAGAAAGTTGTGGAGTCTACAAATGCATTAAATACTGTCCTATAAACAGAAAAGGAGAAAACTGCATATACAAAGCAGAAGGCCAAAAAGCAGGCATAGATGAACCTTTATGCATTGGTTGTGGTATTTGCTCAAATACTTGTCCTTTCAATGCAATTGATATAATCAACCTTCCTCAAGCACTTGAAAAAGATCCAATCCACAGATATGGAAAAAATATGTTTGAACTTTTCTCTTTACCGATTCCAATATTCGGAAAAACAGTTGGCACACTAGGAATTAATGGAATAGGAAAATCAACCGCATTCAAAATCTTAGCAGGAATATTGAACCCTAATCTTGGAAATCTTGAAAAAGATGCATCAACTGAAGAAATAATAGATAGATTCAAAGGCACAGAAGCACACCTATTTTTCGAAAAAGTTAACAAAGGAGAAATTAAAGTATCTTACAAACCACAAAATGTAGACTTAATACCAAAAACAACAAAAGGAAAAGTCAGACAATTATTAGAAAAAGTAGATGAACAAAATAAACTAAATGAAATCGCAGAAAAACTAGAACTTACAAAATTCCTAGACCACAATATTAAAGATATTTCAGGTGGAGAATTACAAAGAGTTGCAATTGCAGCCACTTTACTAAAAAAAGCTAACTTATATATCTTCGACGAACCAACATCCTATCTCGATATAAAACAACGTCTAAAAATAACAAACATTTTAAGAGAACTTCCTGACGACAATACATCTGTTTTAGTTATTGAACACGATCTAGTTGCTTTAGATTATATGACTGACTTAATTCATATAATGTATGGGAAACAAGCTTGTTTTGGAGTAGCAGCACATCCAAGAGCAACAAAAGAAGCAATAAATACATTCTTAGAGGGTTTTCTAAAAGAAGAAAATGTAAGATTTAGAGATTCTGAAATAAAATTCGAAATAAAACCACCAGATACAAAAAAACACATACACAAACTCACCTCTTGGCCAGAATTAACAAAGAAATTCGAAGCTTTCACATTAAAAACAGACCCAGGTGAAGTTTACAGAGGAGAAGTTGTTGGAATATTAGGAGAAAATGGGATTGGAAAAACAACATTTGTCAAACTCTTAGCAGGAGTAATAAAACCAGATTCAGGAGAAATAGATACAGAAGTAACAGTTTCATATAAACCACAATATCTTGAAAGTGATTCAGATGAAGTAGTCGCTTCCATGCTAGGAGATAAATATGAAAAACACAAAAATGATGTCATGGACCCATTAAGCATAGAACCATTATTAACAAAACCACTAAACACTCTTTCAGGTGGAGAATTACAAAGAGTTTCAATTGCAAAAGCATTAAGCCAAGATACTCATTTAATCCTATTAGATGAACCATCTGCTTATCTTGACATTGAAATGCGTCTCCTACTATCTAAAATCATTGCAAATATTGCATACGCACACAATAAAACAATTTTAGTTGTCGACCACGACATCTTGTTCTTAGACTACATCTCAGATAGATTATTAGTTTTCTCAGGGGAACCAGCTAAAAACGGAATTGTACAAGGTCCATTTGCAATGGAAAAAGGAATGAACTCATTACTAAAAGATGTAAACATCACCTTACGAAGAGATTCACTCTCAGGAAGACCAAGAATTAACAAACCGGATTCTGTAAAAGACCAAGAACAGAAAAAATCAGGTAAATATTACTATGCATAAAAAAACAAAAGCAATAAAAAACACAAAAATCAAAACAATCTTATTCACAACAATTGTAATCCTTCTAATAATCTCAACATTTCTATTCCATTTTAAATCTTTAATATATGACATCGACTTTTACAACAATGAATATGAAAAAAACAATATCTACACTAAATTTGACAAACTTGAAACCTGGAAAAACACATTTGCATTGTGGGATTACATGAAATCAAATACAGACACAATAGGCACAGACTTTTTTAGTGAAAAAGACAAATTACACATGATCGATGTAAGAAATCTAATAAACAAAACAATCTTAACATACTACATAATAGGAATTCTACTAACCATGCTAACAATAATCTATTGTAAACTATATGGAATACAAAAACTAAGCAAAATCATAATCTACACAGGTTCATCAATCCTAATACTCCTGGCCTTAGCAGCAGTACTCTCACCAATCTTCCCAAAGTTATTCTTTTTATTCCACAAAATCTTTTTCACAAACGATCTCTGGCTTTTAAACCCAAACACAGATAATCTAATAAATCTCTATCCAGAACAATTCTTCAAAGACTTTACAATATCAATATTTATCCACTCATCAATCTGTGCAATTTTCTATTTAGGAACTGGTTTATTTTTGAGAAAACATTTAAATTACAAAAAATCTAAAAATAAAGGGTGATTAAGTGAAATGTCCTTATTGTAGTAATCAAGGTACAAAAGTTGTTGATAAAAGAGAAACAGAAGATTATGTAGTAACTAGACGTAGAAGAGAATGTCTTGATTGTGAAAAACGTTTTACAACATATGAAAGAGTAGAAACTTCTAATATTATTATTGTTAAAAAAGATGGCAAAAGAGAACAATTTGATAGAGATAAATTGAAAAAAGGATTTATAAGGGCCTGCGAAAAAACAAACATAACAATGGATCAAATAGAAACAACTGTAAATGAAATTGAAGCTGATATTAGAAAAATGGATTCTACAGAAGTACCAAGTAAGGCAGTAGGGGAGCTAGTTATGAAAAAACTAAAAAAACTAGATAAAGTAGCATACATAAGATTCGCTTCAGTATATAGAGAATTTGCAGATTTATCAAGTTTTGAAAAAGAATTATCTAAATTAATAAAACGTAAATAAAAAGGTGATACAATGACAAAGAAATTTATTCTAGTAACTATGCCAGCATGCCCTTCTTGCCCTGCAATGAAGGAATTTATGAAAGAATGTGGGATGGAAGGCGATTTTGTAGATGCAGCAACCCCGGAAGGCTTAGATGTGGCAAGGAGATATAGTGTAAAAAATGCCCCAACAGCAATTTTTCTAGAAGATGATAAAGAAATAGGACGAGCAAATTCTCCAGAAGAAGCTAAGAAATTCTTATAATTATCTTTTACTTATTATTTTAACTTTTTACTTTCTTTGTATTTTTCTTACTTTTATCGTTCTTCTTTACAACTTTATCTTTTGGTTTGCCCATAAATGCTAAGAAAACAACCACGAACAATAATAATGCAGCACCTATTATAAGGGGCACATCAGCATTGTATTTCTTTGTTATACTTTGTTCTTCACTTTCTTCTACAATAAAATCACATTTTCCATTAACATATTCTTCTTCTGGATTAAAACAACATAAACACTCACCAGTTTCATCACACCTAATAAATTCATTAGAATCATCACCACAACACCTTGTTTTAATCCAATCATATGAATAGCCACAATCATCAATTGCAAAATCACAAAGATCTTCTGAAAAGTCAACCTCTATGTCATCTAATGTTTCACATTCTGCATTTATACAAGCACCTTCCCAACAACCATATTCACATTCATATAAAAATTCATCTACTTCATTTTCATTATTACAATCATATTCAACTAAAAAACAGTTCTCCCCTTTACAATTATGGGTTTCTTCTTTCTCATTATCTAGGTCTTTTCTAAGAAAACAAAAATCATTTCCTTGAAACTCATCACTTTCAATATCTCCTTTTACATATACATCTTTTTCATCTGTTTTTTCACAATATGTTTCCTCTGGTTCTTCACATCCCTCATCAACAATAAGATCACAATCATCATCTTCGCCATTACAAACTTCATCATGACATTCAAATCCATTACAAATATAAACACCTTTTGAAGACCCTTTCTTTTTGTAAGAATTTATAATTCTATGGTCATTGATATCAATTTCACCATCTTCATCTAAATCAAATGTCTCGTAATCTTCTGATGCATAATTAGCAATCAATATATCTAAATCATTATCATCTACACAATCATCTCTATTTAAATCAATATTTTTTGCACAAACAAAACTACTTAAAAATAGAAAAATAACAATCATAATAATACTTAATATATATTTCATAAACAAAAATAGAAAAACAGGGTTTTTAAAGTTTGCGCTAGCAAACCAAGAAGCTTTAGCTTCTGTGGTTTATCCTGTATTACATATACTAATGACTTATCTTATAGTGATGTCTCAACATCTTCAGGATTCTTTATTTTCCCAGGTATACCTCCGATACAAGCTTTACTAGGCACATCTTTATTTACAAATGTTTGTGGTTCAATAATCACATCCTCACCAACACTTATGCCTGCTTGAACAGCACTTCCACTACCAACTATTGTATTCTTCCCAATACTAATTCTTCCAACAGTTGATCTATTATTTGTAAAATCATGACTTCCAACATAAGCCATCTTTTCAATTACTACATTATCTCCAATTGTTATGAGTTCTGGATAAATATGATCAAATCTTCCTCCAATTGGAATCTTTACACCTTTACCTATTTTCACACCAGTAAACCTTAATAAGAAATTCTTCAATCCGCAAGCAGGAAAAAAGTTACAAAATTCAATCCATGCAGCAGTTAGCCAAATTCGAGTTGTTGATCTAACTAAATACCAATCACATCCAGCATTTCCTCTAGAACCTTTATACATAACATGAAATGTTTCTGTTCTTTTTGGATCATCAATATATTCTTTTATTACTTTTCTACTCTCTTTGTAATAATTTCGTGGATTGCTTCTATCAATATAATTCCAATCTTCTGGTAATTTTTTTAGAAATCTACAAGGTGTACCTCCCCAAAATTCATATGCCTTAGCTTTCCCTTCCATATAACTCCAACCACCAATTAAAGCACCATCACCTATCTCTGCTCCAGGAGCCACAGTACATGCACCACAAACTAATGCTTCTTTACCAACATCTACTTTACCAATCTTCAACTTTCCATCCTTAAACTCATGTGCCCATAATTGAGAATACCCACCAACTATTGTATCTTTTTTAACACTTATCAACTCAGGATAAACATGATCAAATAGTACATCCATTGGTAAACAAACATCCTTTCCAAGCTTTACCCCTAACATTCTTGTAATATTATTTTTGATTCTACTTGGCGGAACCTTACCCAAAACAATAAAACACAACTTCCTAAAATAACAAAGAAACATATTTTTAGGATGCATAACTTTATCCACCTTAAACTCAATAACTCTTTTCTTATTCTGTCCTTTTTTAACATCCTTCAAAAACAACTTTATATCTTTCTTAATATTATTTACCATATTAATCCCCTTCCCATTTCTGGATAATTTTTATAAGTCCATGATTTGCCTTAATTTCAACTAAATCACCATCTTTTAAAACCTTTGTGGCAATTTTAGTACCAATTACACAAGGTATACCTAATTCTCGACTAACAATTGCAGCATGAGAAGTAATTCCACCTTCATCTGTTACAATTGCACCTGCTTTTTTCATAGCTGTAACTAAATCAGGAGAAGTCATTGTAGCAACAAGAACTTCACCTTCTTGTAATTTGCCTACATCTCTTGCATTCAATATCTTTCTTACTTTTCCAGTATATCTTCCTGTGCTTGCACACATTCCTTCTATCTCTGTTTTTGCTCTTAAATCAATATCTTCTCCAAGTATTTCTTTTTCCTTTTCTTCTGCTTCTTTTCCACCATAAACTTCTGAGCTATAATCTTTATCATTGAATATAATTACACAATGTTCTTTCTGTTTTCTAAATACTTCTTCTTCTAAGTCTTTCCCAGACAAAAGAGCTCTTATTTGATCAGGTACAGCACATCTTAATAAATCAAAATCTATTTCTTTACGTATAGAAACTTCTCTACATATATCTGCAAAATAACCATTTGCCTGCATGTCAATTGACTTTCTTAAATCCTGAAGATAACAGAATTCATCAATTAACCACACTAATTTTCTTAACTTATCATCAAAATCTAACTCATTCATTATTTCCTCTTTCTCTTTTTTCACTCTTTCTAGTCTTTTTTCATTATCTTCTCTTAATTTATCGACGTCAACACCACTTTCTAAATGTTTTTTCACAACATCAATAAAATATCCATCATCTAATATTTTTGTATCATGAAAATTATTCTGCAACCAATAATATTTTCGTGCATGCTTTTTTATCTCATTTTTAACTTCATCAATCCCTTTTTCTTTAGCTAGTTTCACTATTTCAAATATTTCATCCTCTTCTTCATTAGTATATGATCTTTTTGTTGGTGTAACAAGAATACTAAAATATTCTTTAAATTGGTCTTCTGTCAATCTTTCTTTAAGAATATCTTCCCCACCATAAGCAACTAGCTCAGCTACTTGAGTTACTCCCCACCATTCTCTATATGTATAATCAAAATCATTGAGAAGTTTCAATAGTTCAGCATCATCCATCTCAGCAAGCGTCGCATTCTCAATTCCCCTATAAAATGCTTTTAACTTTTCTTCCCAGTCTTTTCTAATAACTTCTTTTTTCTCAAACTCCTCTTCTTTACTAAGAACCGGAATAACTTTTTTACCATTTGCAACCAACTGATCCATATCACACATCCATCTAACTATTCCATTCCTAAAAAAGCCATAGATTCTATCTGCATAACAAGTTCCGTATATTTTAACTAAAGGATAGGCTGCACTACATGCAGCAGTATATGTCCAGAATAATGATGCAGGTCTTTCCCAGATCCACCAATTGACTTTCTTCATTTAATTCCCTCAACTTATTCCTCATCCTTTATAACTTTTACAACACCATGATTAGCATTTACTTCTACTAAATCACCATCTTTTAATAATTTAGTGGCGTTCTTAGTCGCAATTATGCATGGTTTATTAAATTCTCTAGCTACAATTGCTGCATGGCAAGTCAACCCTCCTTCGTCTGTAACAAATGCAGCAGCAGTTTTCATTGCTTGGAAAAATTCAGGTCTTGTCATTGTTGTAACTAAAACATCTCCTTCTTCAAGTTTTTTTAGATCATCCATTGTTAAACAAACTTTTACTTTACCAACTGCTTTCCCAACAGAAGCACACATGCCACATACTTCTTTAACATCATCTTCTTTTCCTTCCTTTGCTAGCATTTTTTCAAAATCTTCAAACTTTTCCCCAGATAAAATTTCCCTTTCACTATCAACATATAAAAAAGCACTACCTTTTCTCCTCAACTTAAGTTCTTCCTCATCAAAGTCTTCAAAACTTTCAATTTCATCAGGGAGCATATATTTCAGATTCTCTCCTTTTATCCCGCTTCTTTTGGATAGCTCATCAACATAATCTTGGAATACACAAACACCCATAAGAATATTTATCTTTCTATCATCTTGCCAATATGCCATAAATTCTGTTATATCTAAATACATCATTAATTCTTCATTTAGATCCAGCTCCTTGCAAAGCTTTCTCTTTTTCTCTTTGTTTTTTTGTAATTCTTCCTCATCAATGTGCTTAATTTCATCATTCTTTTCAATATGTTCTTTAATCTCTTCCAAAACATTCTCTTTAGTAATTCTTTCCCCACCAATCCAAGAATATTTTATCCAATAAAACTTTTCCACATACTTATCAATTAATTTCCCCAATTTTTTACCCTTCTCGTCCTCTTTATACAATTCAATCATCCTATGCATCATATTATTTGATTCTAAATTAAAAGTAGACCTAGTTGGTTGCATTAATAAATTAAAATATTCAGTAAATTTATCATCAAGTCCTTTTTCCTGTAAAGTCTTCATTAACATATCTTTAATTAAAACATCGCTTGTTAAAGAAAATCCTTCTACACTATGGGAGGCCCCAAAAATAGAATAAAATATTTCTGAGAATTCTTTATAATTATTCAATAATTCTTCATCAGTCATCTCTTTTATTTTTGGAACCACTTTTTTTATATGTTCTAAAAATGGTTTTGCCTCCTCAAGACTTTTATCTAAAAGAAATTTTGTATAATTTTTATCTTTTTTATATCTCTTAACAATATTATCAGCTACATTATGCAAATCTTCCCTATTGTACACATAATCACAAAAATCATTCTTGAAAACTAGCATAAACTTTGAATAATTAAAACCAAGGGAGTCTTTCATTACAAATATTGCAGAAACAGGCCCAGCATGAATAAATGCAGGTACTGCATTAATACCTTGAAAATACCATCTTTCTTTAGCAAACTTTTGTAAATCTATAACCATTTTTTATCAACCCCATCAATCTTTAATTTATTCTTCATCTTTTCCTTTAACTTTATGAACTTTTCCTAAACAAAAATTCATCTCAACTACGTCTCCAGTCTTAAGCATTTTAGTTCCAATCTTTGTTCCAACAATACAAGGAATCTTCATCTCCCTCGAAACAATTGCTGCATGACAAGTCAATCCACCTTCGTCTGTAATAACAGCCTTAGCTTTTCTCATTAAAGGCATAAAATCAGGTCTTGTCATTGTTGTAACTAATATGCTCCCTTCCTCAAATTTATCAATTTTTGTATTAATCACTCTACATACTTTCCCTATAACCTTTTCTCCTGGATCATATGTAACATTTCCCTTGAAATCTTCTCCTAAAATGTTCTTCATATATACTTCATACAATTCCTTAGCTTCATCACCAACAAAAATTTGTTCTTCTCCTGGTGCATTATAAATAAAACACAATCCTTTACGTTTCAAAATCTCATTAATATCAACTTCTCCACTCAACAAAAATTTAATTGTCTCTTCTTCTGTAAAAAACATCAAATCATCCAATGCAATCTCCTTTCTTCTAGCAATCTCTGCAATAATATGGTATTTTGAATAATTTCCAGTCATCATACCAACTTTTCTTTTATCAATTAATCTACCAAGCTCCGCAATCAAAGAAAATAACAATTTATCATCTTCATCCAAACCAATTTCATTAATTATTTCCTCTTTCTTCTTTACTAAATCATATTCATATCTTATTGTTCCTCTAATTTCATTCTCAAGCTCTAGTTTACTCTTCTCATTTAACTCTTTCTCAACCCTTTTTTTAATCTCATTTTGAGTTAATTCAGGAGCATCTTTGTAAGTGGAATCCATCCAGAAATATTTTTTATGAAAATCCCTAACACTAATTTTCCCTAAACACAGTTTAGCAAAATCCATCTTTTCTTGTGTTAAAAAACTCCTTTTTTCAGGTGTAGACAATGTTACAACCATTCCAGCAACATCTTTACCTTCTAAATCATACTTTTTCTTCAATTTTTCAGCCATGGTTTCAGAATATGGGTCAACAATTTCAAAATAAGTCCCATAAATCACAAACTCATACAAAACTTTATGTAATTTCTTATATAAGTTAGCTAAATCATCGTCAGAGAGTTCACTCAACTCAACATTCATAGTTTCTTCATGAACCCCTCTTACTTCTTCTTTCAATCTCCAGAATGGTTTTACAAACTTCCTAAGATAATCATTATTTTTTTTAGATTTCTCAAATAACTCTTCAAATAAATCATACTTCTCTTGCCAAGGTGTTATCTCAGCTACAACACCTTCTTTATATCCATCAAATGAATAAGTCAAAGCAGGCTTTCCTAAAATTGATTCATTATTTACAAAACACTGCATTATATAATGGAATAATTGTAATCTAACAGGACATCCTTCTCCCCAAAACTTCTCTTTTTTCAAAATATCCAATATTTCATTGTATTCTTTCATTTTAATACCTTCACAACACCATTATCAGCATCTACTTCAACAATTTCACCATCTTTTAAAACTTGTGTAGCATTTTTTGTACCAATAACACATGGAATTCCTAATTCCCTACTAATTATAGCTGCATGACAAGTCAATCCACCTTCGTCTGTAATAACTGCAACAGCTTTTTTCATCGCAGGTACAAACTCAGGTTGAGTCATACATGCTACTAAAACACAACCATCTTCCATTTTAGATATTTCTTCAACTCCTCGACAAATCTTAACTTTACCTTTAACTTTCCCAAGCGATGCACCATTACCTTTTATTACATCATCAATCTGAACATCCCTTTGCTTAGTTAATTCACGAATATATTCATCTGCAACATCACCAGTAAAAGCATATTCATTATCTGGAAAAAACACAAATACACTTTTCTCTCTCCGTAGCTTTAATTCGTCAACCATCTCACCAACTTTAGCTAACTCATCAACTCTCGCAAACCTCACTAATTCAACATCTACATTAAACCGCCTTGCAGCTTCTTCATGTAATAAATTCAAATAATGAAGAGAAATAGTCATATGTTCTTTTCTTCTATCATGAATTCTAAATATAACATCATTAATCTCAATCATTTCAGTTAACTCACTATCACCAACCAATTCCAAAACTTTCTCTTTCCTATCACTATTTCCACTAATAGCTTCAAACTCATTAATTTTCTCGTCGACATCAACATCTTTTTCAATAATTTCATTGATCTCATTAACAAAATCACTAGTGCCTAGAATTTTTACACAAGAAAAACCATTATTCTTCCAATAATAAGAATCTCTGTGATCTTCAATCATTTTCCTAACTTCAACATTCTCCAATACTTTATCATCAACAACAGAGATGCCTAACTTTTTTACCTCATTAACAATTTTATACAATTTATTATGTTCAATACTCATAAAAGAATGACTAACAGGAGAAATCAATACTTTCATCAATTCTTTTCCACTTTTCTTCTCATTTCTCTCGACAAGTTCTCTAATTTTATCTTCAGTAGTTTGTGTAAATCCTTCAATCATATGAGAAACACCAAGTAAATAAGAATACTTCAAATTAACTTTTTTATACAACTCACCAATTTCCTCATCACTAAGCTTACTCAACCCACCACAATTAATCTTTTCATAAAATTCCAAAACATCTTTACAAATTTCTTCATCTTTATCAAGCAAAAACTTAAGATATCCACTATCTTTTCTAACCTTCTTAAGCAAATTATCTAATATTGCATACAAATCTTCCCAACCATAAAGAAAATAACATTTATCTCCTTCATAAAACGTAATTATTGCACTATAACCATAACCAAGAACTTCATGCATGTCTCTAACAGCAGACCATGTAGCACCATTTAATAATCCCGGTGTTCCATTAAACCCTTGAAAATACCATTTCTTCTTTAATAATTCTAAAATTCGTTGTTCCATTACAATCTCCTTAAAACACTAATTCAATACACACTTATCCCATATTAGCTTGTGCAGCTGCCAATATAAGAACATCATAAATCCTTTCCCATGGAGAGCTTCTTCCCATTACTTGTACAGGTTTTCTCATTCCAAGAGTCATAAAAACAAATTCTCTCTCAACTAACTGCATCATCAAATGTCCAACAACATTTCCCACCAATATATTTGGAAACACTAATACATTTGCATCTCCATGAACAACTTTACTCTCTGGCCATTTTTTCTTACATGCATCTGGATTAATTGCAGCATCTGCTTGCATTTCCATTTCTGCACAAGGAATCTTTGGCCACTTCTCTCTAAAAATCTTAATACTTTCTCGAATCGGTTCTAAAATTGGATGTTCTCCAGAACCATTTGTAGAATGAGATAAAAATGCAACTTTTGGATCAATTCCAAACCCTTTTACCATATTTGCAATCTCAAAACCAATATCAGCTCTTTGTTCTGGTGTTGGATCAATAACAATTGAATCATCACCACTTGCAATTACTCTATTATTATCCTTATCAATCATAATAGAAGCACTTGTAACTAATTTACCTTTTTCTCTAGCTCCAATAACTTGTAATGCAGGCCTCATTAAATCCGCTGTACTACAAATGCAACTTCCAGCCACTGCCCCACCATAACCTTGATCAAGCATAACCATTGCAAAATAATTCTCATTTCTAATTAACTTAGTTGCTTTTTCCAATGTCATTCCTTTATGTTTTCTTTTCTCAAACAAAACTTGAGCAAACTTTTCTCTTAATTCTGAAGTTTTTGGATTGTAAATCTCTGTATCGCCAATATCAAATCCACCAGATTTACACTTCCCTTTAATCTCATCTTCATCTCCAAGTAAAATAACCTTACAAAGACCTTCCTTTAACACCTTATCAACTGCTTTCAACACTCTTTCGTCCCAACCTTCTGGAATTATAACAATTTGTTCTTTTTCTACTGCCTTTTTCTTAGCTAATTTTAATAGATCTACCATATAATCACCTTTAATTATCAATAAAACAGACTAATATACTAGAATTTATAACTTTTACTCATATATGGATCAATATTGCTATATTAACAATAATACTATTCCATATCCAATAAACAGCCCAGTTGCAATAAAAGGCATTGCTGGATAGAATTTCTTTTTCTGGCTATAGAAAAACAATAAACCAAGTGCCAACATTGAAGTTATTGAAGTAATTACAGGAGCAAAAACCATTCCAGTTGTCTTAAACAACACACCAGAAAACAACAAAGGAAATGCAATATCTCCACCACCCAATATGGCAGACCCAGTTTTTACCTTTACACTTTTTCCTTTCTTAATCTTTCCAATCTTCTTACCAACTTTCGCCTTAACTTCTTTACCAATACTATAAGGAATATACAATCCTGCAAATAATTTCTCTTTTGCTTGGAATTTAGCCATTTTAACCATATGTTTACTTTTCCAAACAGCATACATATCATAAAATGCAATTATAACAATAATAATAACTACAGAAGTCATATTCAACACAGGAACAATAACAGCAGCCAAACCACCATAAATAAAAAGTTCTGTAAAATTATGAACATAAACATTATTTCTCCAAGTTTTCATCCATGCAAACACTGCAGCCAACACAAAAGCAACAGGATAAGCAAAAATCTCTAACCCACTAACTAAATACAATAATAACAAATAAACAAATGGACTTAAACTTATCAATAAACAAATAAACACACTCAAGAAAAACCAAATCTTCCATAAATATCTTTTCTTATATTTGATTATCAATAAGATTAACACAGTCCCTATAACAATAGCAATATAAATAAAAGAAAGTGATTCATTTTCAATCTCTGGTGGTTGTATCCCAGTTATATCATATGTTTCTTCATTTAATACAGTTTCTCCACTAATTGCAGATGTTTCAATATCAATATATTGAGAAACAACTAATAAACCAATAAATTGCGCTAATAAAAAAATAAACAATAAGATCAATGTTATCTTTAACGAATGCTTCATAACATACCTAAGAATTTAATACTATTAAAAGGTTGCCATAATTCTAATCAAAATAATTCACTCTTTTTCTCACTAACTGCTAAAGGAGCTTCGCCACCATGCCATGTAAACCTTGGTCTTATTCTCATTGGATAAATTCTTTCATTAACATCATCAAATACAACTGCAGCACCCTTTACTCTCGGCAATATTTCCATAGCTTTATCCAAACCCTCCCTCATCCATGTTTGTGTTATCATTGCTAATGCATCTGTATCTAATCTTGCAGTAATTCTATGACTAATTACAATATCTGCCTGTGTCATAACATCTGTATGTATCTTAGCCGGTTGCTGCGTTGCCAAGATTAAACTTATACCTGGTTGTCTACCTTCTCTTAATATTGTAACTAATGCATCTGTTGCAGCAGTCTTTCCCTCGCGCGGCAATAACTCATGTGCTTCATCTAAAACCAACCAAACCATTGGAAAATTTTCTTTTTTCTCAGTACTTGTAAAATAATGAACAGCTTCATGAATATCTTCATATTCTTCTGCTTTTCTTGCAACCATTCTTTCTAAAAATAATTTCTCTGCAATTAAACCAACAACTAATGCCTTAATTTTCCATCCATCTGCTTTAGTTGCATAACAACTCATATCTAAAACAGTAACTTGTCCACCTTTAGACAACTCTTTTAATGCTGTTCCTTCTTTTGAAAAAATTCCCCAAGAGTTTGCACTCAAAAATCTATTTTCAGTTGCATCTTTTACATGTTGTTCACTTTTTGTATCTTGTTGAACTTCTTTTATAATATCATCAATATCAAAATCATCGCCTTTTTCTTTTAGTCTATTTATTACTCTTTCAACTAACACACCCATTGGATGCATTGTAGTAACCTCAAAACTCAAACACCAATCAGCAGGATTTAACTCAGCTGGTTTAATTGAAAATGGAAAATCAGTTGGAATACCTTTTTCAGCATACTCTTTATGAAATTGATGAGGTGTATAAATTTGAACATCTAAAGGTTTTGCTTCAATACCCCATTCTTTAAGCAAATAATCTTCTTTTTTATTTGCATATTTCATTGTCCAATAAATTCCCATTGTATCTAAAAGAATAATACTAAGATTATTCTTAACTTCAGGAGGCAAACTTGCCATACCTTCTGCCATAACACCCATTGTATAAGACTTTCCAGAACCTCTTTTACCGCAAATATAGACAACATGGCTTCTAACCATATCCATGAACACTTCATTAGATAATGAAGTAGTTTGACCCATTTTTACATATTGTTTACCTAGAAAAACAGCTCCTTTGTCACCTAATTTTTCCTTATCTTTTTGTCCCCTTCCTAAGATAATTTCATACATATTCTATCCAAAACTTCCCAAATATAAAAATTTATTGAAACATTAGTAAGCGACAAAATAACTAATAAACTTAATCGCTTACTAATGTTTGAAGGGCATAACAAATATTCATTATTTATGTCCTTCATCATCTAGTAGTAAGTATACAATTTATTCTATTAAAGTAATCACAATATTTAAATAACATCCACTTTTCAGCTTAAACAGGGTGATATTCAATGGTTAAAGAAAAAAAACATAAAAGCCATAAAACCAAAAAACAAAAACCTGAAGAAAAAACAGAAACTTCAGAAAAAGCACCAAAATGTGAATCATGTTCATTTTCTAAACATTATCTTACAATTGGTGTAGTTGTTGCAATCATTGCAATCTTTTTACTAGTAACAAATGCTGATAAATTATTTCCAGGAGGAGATGATGTTGTATCAGATGATGATGCACTTGTCTATGTAAATGGAGTCGCAATTACAAAAGCAACAGTAACTGCCGAGATTGCAAAACTTCCTGAATTTTATCAACAATTAGGTGAAGAGGAATTACAAAGTGCACTCTTAGAACAATTAATTGCAAAAGAATTAATTTTACAAGAAGCAGAAGCAAAAGGAATTACATTAACAAATGCAGAAGTTGATGAATACATTGCAGAAGCACTTGTAGAAGCAGGATTAACAATGGAAGACTTTGAAGCACAATTAAGTCTTAATGGTCAAACAATTGATGATATTAAAGCAGACTTAGAATCAACTTTAATTGTCAACAAATTAGCTGAACAAGAAGTTCAAGTAGAAGTAACAGATGAAGATGTTGAAGCTTATTTTAATGAAAATAGTGACTCATTAATTCAATATCATGCTTCTCATATTTTAGTTTGTTGGGAAGGAAAAACATCTTGTACTCAAGAAAGAACACAAGAAGAAGCTGAAGCTATTGTCGCAGAAATTCAAACAGAACTTGATCTTGGAGAAGACTTTGCATCTTTAGCAGAAGAATACTCTGATGGACCATCTGCAAGCGTAGGTGGAGAACTTGGATGGTTTGGACAAGGACAAATGGTACCTGAATTTGAAGAAGCTACAGCTGCTTTAAATGTCGGAGAAATTTCTGAACAAGTTGAAACTGACTTTGGTTATCACGTCATAATCTTAAATGACAAAAAAGATAGTTTTGAAGATTTTGAAGAAGAACTTAAAGAAACTCTTGAAAATCAAGAACTTCAAACAGCTTTAGAAGATTACATCGCAGGATTAGAAGCAACTGCAACAATTGAATATGTTGAACAAACAGCAGACACTACAACAGATACAACTACTATAGACACAACAACCGCAACAGATACAACACAAACAACAACTTCAAGCACATTCTCAGTTAAAGAAGACGCAGAAATCTGTACAGAAGATGGAAAACCAGTAGTATATCTTTTCAGTACAACATGGTGCCCACACTGTAAATGGATTACTGAAACCTTTGAAAGCACTGCTCAAGAATATGTTGATTCTGGAGATATTGTAGCTTATCATTGGGAAATTGATATTAACGACGACACAATGACTGCAGAAGAAGAAGGCGAAGTTCCTCAAGAACACCTAGCTATTTACCAAGAATTCAATCCACGTGGTTCAATTCCAACATTTGTTTTTGGATGTAAATATTCAAGAATTGGAAATGGCTATGAAAGCGCAGGAGACTTAGCAGCAGAAGAAGCTGAATTCAGACAAGTCATTGAAACATTATTAGAAGAGGTTTAATCCTCTTATTTTTTCTATTTTCTTTATTTTATTAACAAATAATTAGAGTAAGCTAGAAATAATAAGAAAAAAAGATAAATAAAAAATAATTTACAAGTCGTCAACAGTAAGCACACTTACTTTTCCCATTGGTTTAACTTTACTACCCATTCCAATGACAAATGAAACACCAATCTTATCTGCAGCTCCTAAAACATCTGCATCTGCATCACCGTCAAAGACAACAGCATAAACACCAGTGCTTAGACTTTTCATTGTTGAAACAAGTTCTGTAAATGGAACTTTTCCTAGAATACTTAATTTGTTATCTAAGATATATGCTCCTCTTGTTCCAATTAAATCTTCAAGCATTTTACCAAATTTCTTTTTCTCATCAGCAGAAATCTTTGGTGCTGGAGCACTTGGTGCAACTCTCCTTGGTGGTGCACTTGGTGCAGGCCTTCTTTGTGGAGGCGCCCTTGGTGCAGGCTTTTGATATGTTGGAGAAGAAACAGGTTTTTTAACAACACGTTCCTTGTTTTCAGTGTTTCCATTTACATCTTTTGCTTGTTCAGGACTTACTCTTGCCCTCAAAGCTTTATGGATTTCTTTTTTTGTAATCTCTTCAACTTCTTTACCATCTGGAGCTTTAGTTACAAAGTCAACTTCAGCTCTACCTGTTAGTTCTTTGATAATTAAATCTCCACCCCTATCGCCATCAACAAACATTGTAACGATTTTTCTATTACAAAGTTCAACTATTGTTTCTGGAATAGATGTACCATTAATTGCAACTGCATTCTTAATTCCATATTTTAGTAAATTAAGAACATCTGCTCTTCCTTCTACAATAAGGATTTCATCAGAATCCTCTATATTAGGACCAGCAGGTAATCTATCTTTACCATATTCTTGAATTTCCATTACCCTAACAGAATGAGCTACTTCATCTGCTAATTCTTGAGAATCAGGCATAACAGAATCTATCATTTCCTTAAGAAGCTCTTTTGCTCTATCAATGACAAATTGTCTTTTTGAAACTCTAACATCTTCAATTGAACCAACTTTAATCTTAGCATTACATGGACCAATCCTTTGAATCACTTCTAAAGCAGCCCCAACAATAGATGTTTCTGCTTTATCTAAGCTAGATGGAATAAGTATTGTACCTTGTGTTTTCCCAGATCTAGTATCAGCACTAACTTCAATTCTACCAATTCTTCCTGATCTTTGAAGTTCTCTTAATTCTAAATCCGCACCTAATAAACCCTCTGTTTGACCAAAAATAGCACCAATAACATCTGGTCTGTCTACTACTCCTTCAATTTGAATTGTAGCGTGAATAATATATTTTGCACTTACAGGACTAATTTTACCCATTTTCTTCATCTCCTATTTAGATGTGTAGAAGTAGTTCAATCTCATCAATTTCTTTAATCAACTTTATTTTTAGTGAATGGATGAACATGATTGTAACCTACTTCTATACTTCTTATTTTATCTAGAACAAGACTCTCTTTTCATCAATTTCTACTTAACTAACTTAATTACTTTACTTATACTATAAGGCAAATTGCCCAAATTTGAATTGTGAAATGATGATTGGAATCTTATCCTATTAATTATGATTTTAACTTGTTTTACTCATTTAAGGCCTAAAAAGCCTTGTTTCCCTTAAAAAAGGGTTTGTTGCCCGAAACACTAACTCCCAAGCTCATTGCTTGCATTTAGCGACCGCTCCATTGAGTACTCTCGTGTCGGGCTGTTATATGCAAGAGTATCTCCAAATCGTCGTAGGAATACAATTCCCACTCAAAAGAGGACCCATTTGCATACTTTCTTCGGTAAACAACATAT
>CAZKVI010000004.1:37165-56282 GCA_964556185.1 uncultured Methanosarcinales archaeon | reverse complement strand
TGACAACAACAGATTAGTTCAAATTGCAGGTAATCTGCCAATTCAACAAGCATTTGCAGTAGCAAATGAATTAATCGCAACAATGATTAAAGGTATTGTAGAAACAATCGCAGTACCAAGCTTAGTCAACTTAGATTATGCTGATGTAAAAACAATTATGACCAACGGTGGTGTAGCTGCTATTGGTGTTGGAGCATCTGATACAAATAATAGAGTTGAAGAAGCTGTTCGTGGAGCATTAAGCAATCCATTGCTTGACATTAGTTATGAGGGTGCAACTGGTGCACTTATACATGTACATGGTGGACCAGATTTAACATTAGAGGAAATCAACAAAATTGGAGAACTTGTAACAGAAAGTATGGACGAAGATGCAAATTGCATCTGGGGAGCTCGTGTTAGTGAAGAAATGAAAGGAAAAGTCTGTGTGATGACCATTATGACTGGAGTAAGATCTCCTTGGATACTTGGAAAATCAGCAGAAAAAGAAGTTGCACGAGAATTCCATGAAGTAAGCGACGAACTAGGCATTGAAATAGTAAGGTAGATCCTTACTATATTTTTTTATTTTCATTCTTTGCCTTCATTTTTCTATCACCCCCCAACCCCAGAATATGTGAAGGCAAATCCTCTTTGTCCCCTGGGCATGCTGAACAGGGGATATTTTTTTCTTTATTATAATTCACGTAAGTCATATCTACATGGATGACTTAATGTTGGTTGGAATGAATTAAACATTGAAATTGCACTATCTGGAATTTTTCTTAAAACTGCTTCTTCATCCCATTGATTTAATGCACCTAATATAAGATAAGGTCTATCAACTAACAAATCAGTGTATTCTTGTATAACTTCAGAACCAGGTAAAGGAAAAACAAAACCAAACAAAGGACCAACTTGAACACAACCATTAGAAAGGTTTTGCATAGAAGCTGCATCACTAAGTAATTTTACATAAGATTCTGGGGTATCTGCTGGTGATACAATATAAGACACATTAAAAATTAAAGGATAACCACTTTCTCTTGCCTGGTAAGCTAAAGATGCTATTCCAATTGCTTCATCTGCTAAATCTTGTGTAGTTTTTATAACTTGAGTTGAATCTCTTGTTCTAAGAAACTCTGCTCCGAGTTCTGTAGCTGCATCTTTACCAATAAAAATTCTTCTGATATCTAATCTTTTTATGTCGTCGAGACCTAAAGAACTTGAAGAAGAGAATAAATCTGAATCTATGTTTAAAACTTTAGGAATTTTATAACCTAATTCTCTTTCAATTGCTTCAAAACATTCAACTGTATGACTATAATTTGCTTGTGATAAGGGATTTGGGTCTTTTACAACTAATTGTCTTACTCTTTCATCTGGATGTTGTCTTTTAAAATGTTTTATTCCTTCAACTACTTGTTCTACTGAATATCTAAATCTTTCTCCTAAATTACAAAAACCACACCCATTTCCACAATTGTTTTTCATCATAAAAGTAAGTGCACCGTCATGATATGTAAAAGGTGCATAATCAAGTTGTCTAGCTAAGTCTTTAGATTTTCCTTCACCAACAACTTCATCTTCTTCTAGATGGAAATATCCTTTTGGTGTTTCATCTGGTACATACAATCCATTTACTCTTCTAATTCCATCTCCTTCAATCATTTGTAAGAGTTTTACTAAAGCTCCTGGGCCACCTTGAACAGCACCATCATATGCAACTAAATCCCTATCAGAAAGTTCTCCTTTTAAAATAGCAGTTAAAGAATCTGGAAAAGGTTCTCCATTCTTTACTAAAGCTGGTTTTTCTTTAACAATATATGGGCCACCTGCAACTAACATAACTTTTTTCCCGAGTTCTTCTGCTACTGTTCTAACTCTTGAAGCTATGCTAAAACTAGAAATAGCTGTCTCATGATAATTTGTAAAACCAACTACATTCAAACAATCATCTTCTAATCTTTTTACAATATCTAATACTAGTTGCTTAGTAAGTCTTGGATAATAACCAACTGGATCACCTATTTCTGGTTGTAAAACAAGATCTCTATCAGGAAGAGATTCTAGATTAATACCTGAATGTCTAAGTTGTGTTGCTAAATTCATAGCAGAATAGGATCTACGTGCACTATTTGCTACCGCACGTCTGTCTCCAAGTGTTTCAACAATTGGATTGACCATTAAAAGCTTATATCTCATTTCATAGAGAAATAGAATTTAGTATATAAATCCATGTGTTGATATAGTATAGAATTAATCTACTGGAACAAATGTTGGTGTTAAAGGAGATTCTATTGGTTTGAAAGAAAATGTCCAAATATCTTGATTTGCATTTAAGTATTCACAAAAGGCAAGGTTTTCATCAACATAAGATGCGTTTGCATCAACACCTAATTTTTCTCTAAAGTCTGAGGAGCGAGGTAAGATTTTTCTCATATTCATTGCTTCATTAATAAAACTATTATCTGCATTAATTTTTTCTCTTGCTTGAGGATTATCTGCTCCAAGTTCTTCCATAGTTGTTGAATAAAATTCGTCATTTAATTCAAGAGTATAAACTCCAGATGGAGTAACAATTCTATAATCCACTTCTTCAAAACGTTCTCTAAGTTCTAAAATTTGATTTAAAACTAGAATTGGCCTGCTAATAGGTGCTTCTGCTTCAGAAAGAACAGCTCTTTTGGTTTCATCATTACCCCACCCATGATAATGCCTATTAGAATAAAAAGTAACTTTTTGTGTTCCTGATTGAGATAATGAATCTACAACTAAATTATATATGCTATCATCAATACAATTTGAGCACTCTCTTTTTGAAACATCATACCAAGTTGAATCAGCATATAATCTAAATTGTGATGCTTCACCTGATTTTTGAAGTAATCTATTTATTTGTCTTTCACCTTGAGATCTAGATTTCTTATATTTACGAAATGGTTCTCCTTCAAGTTGTCCACATTGAGCTGAAGCTATTGGACCTCTTGTTAGAGTAAAATAATCACCAAGATTTGTAGAAGGTTGAACTTCTGCACTTGGAGTTTCTAAGCTAAATTCAGAACCTCCAGAAACACCATATTTAGTTGCACAGCCAACTACTGGAAGTAATATTGCTGCAATTGCACCCAAACTAAACCATTTTGTCATTTGTATCAAGCCTGAATATATAGAAATAATTATTAATATATAAGCCTTTCGCTCTTTTACCATATAATAGTGATGATTTATCTATAGCTAAGATTTATATACTGCTGGCTTCTTCTTTAGCTTATGACATTGAATTTAATAGGTATTGGCTTGAATGATGAGAAAGATATTACAGTCAAAGGACTGGAATTAGTTAAGAAGTCTGATTTAATATATTTGGAATCGTATACTTCAAAATTACAATGTGATGTTTCTGTGTTGGAAGAGTTTTATGGGAAAAAAGTTATTATTGCAGATAGAGGAATGGTTGAAGGTGATGATAATGAAATTATACAAAATTCCAAAGATAAAGAAGTTTCATTGTTGATAATTGGTGATGTTTTCTCTGCGACAACCCATACAGATATTATGATGCGTTGTAAAGAGTTGAGTATTGATGTTAGGATTGTAAATAATGCTGCGATATTAACAGCAGTTGGAATTACTGGTTTGCAATTGTATAAATTTGGTAAAACAACATCTATACCTTATCCAGAAGAAAACTTTGAACCAGAAACAGCTTATGATGTTATAAAAGAAAATAATAAAATAGGTTTGCATACATTATGTTTATTAGATATTAAGAAAGATTTAGAAAAATACATGACTGTTAATGAAGCAATAGAAATATTATTGAAAATTGAAGACAAACGAGGAGAAAATGTGTTTACTTCTGAGAGTTTTTGTGTTGGCTGCGCTCGATTAGGTGGAGATTTTGTTATTAAAGCTGGGAAAGCTAGTGAATTGTTAAAGTTTGACTTTGGAAAACCTTTGCATTGTTTAATTGTTCCAGGAAAGATGCATTTCATGGAAGAAGAAATTCTAGACAAGTTTAAGTAGATATTGATAGACTTATTTTTAGTTGTTAATGAAAAATAGAAAATAAAAAAAATAATAATAGTAAAGAAATAAGTTATAATAAGCTTATTCTTCAGTTGTTTCTTCAGATGCTTCTTCAGTTGCTTCTTCTGCTACTTCTTCAGTTGCTTCTTCAGCTGGTGCTTCTTCTTGTGCCATTTCGCTTCCTTTTTGAAGTAAAACAACATTTTGAGCTTGCATACCACGTTCGGTTTCTGCTGGGTCAAAAGATACTTTATCGTTTTCGCGAATAAAAGTTCCTTGTGATAAAGCTGCTTTATGCACAAAGTATTCTTTTTCGTCTTCGCCTTGGATAAAACCATATCCTTTGTCTCTGCTAAACCATTTAACAGTTCCTTCCATTTTGATACTCCTCCTATACTATAAATGCTCAAGAATCATGAGTCCACTATTATGAAAACACGTTCAGTACTTGAACAAACTTTGATGCATGAACAGGTCATCCTATTTAAAGCTTTGGGTAAGAGTATATATAAGATAGAAATAAAAGAAATGAGAATAAAGAAAAAGAAAATATGGAAAAGAAGTTATTTCTTCTTTCCTTTTTTTGGTTTACAGCAACCACAGCATCCTTTGTATGTCTTAAGAGCACATAGACCTGCTAATAATGCTATTAAGTAGAACACATACTTTAGCCATGATGCTACTACAAACACTGAAATCTCTACTGGGTTTTCTGGAGTAACTAAATAATTTGTTACTGTTACTGATTTACCCAGGGTTGGTAGATCTAATTTAACTGGTAGTACTCCTTCTTTGACTGGAACAGTAATTGCCCCTTCATTAGAATCATACATGTCCATGTCTCCACCAACTCTTTGTATTGATTTCATTTCTGCCATAGGTGCTGCTTCTGCTGTTACCCATGCTTCTTCTTCGTAAGCATAATCATAATAGTCATCGTAATAACCATCTGATGTTGCACCCATTCCACTAAATAAGCTTCCGAATAAGCCAATTGCTCCAACAACAAGTAATCCAACTACAACTAAGATTCCAGCTCCGATGAATACCCATTTTAATTTTGCTTTGTCAATGTGTTGTTTTATTAACAAGATTAATGTTACTGCTAACAATAGCATAAACAACCACATATTAAAGTAAAGTAATCCAGTAGCAAACAATAAGTAAGCTACAACGAATTTGCATTTTTTAACAGTGAAGTAAGCTAAACCACCAACAAGAATTGCAAATAGTAACATTGCAGATAATCCAGGTAACTCAGAACCACCAGGTGCTCCGAATGTTTCTACAACAAAATAATCTCCAGGTAAGTAAACTGTTGTTGTTGCTTCTGTAATTGGCATGTCTGTTTTTGCAACAGGTACATCAACTACACTAAACAATCCAAGAGGACTAGTTGTTGTAAAGTAAACTAAATCTAAATTACCATATTCTGTTTTTGGTAAAGATAATAGTAATTTTTCATCTTCTGCAGTTAGTTTAACAGGTTCATAACCAGTTGCCGCATATAATGGTGTAGCATCTCCAATATCAAATTCAAGATAATCAACACCAGTATTAGCATAATTATAATAGACTTCTGCTAATAAACTTCCTTTTTCTGTTACTGCAAATCTATTCTCAGCAGAACTTACAGATGCAGATAATGAAGCTAATAAATCTAAATCCTCGACAGTAACATCAAAACTATCATAATCATATGCTAAGAATACTCTTGCATTATTGTACTCTGGATAAACTTCTGCTTCACTAAGATCTTGTTCTTGAGCAGATGTCCATAAAGTTAATTTTTTCTCTGGATCTGATTCAATAACCATTTGATGTTTACCTTCTAATGGCATAACTAAATAATATGAATCAAATACACCAGAGACACCAACAGTTGCTCTGCTTGATTTTAATTCTATAACAAGATTATTTCCTTCAACAGACCAATCTAATGCGCCTGTTACTTGCATTACTTCTTCTCCATTTTCTAAAGGTATTGTGTAAGATCCTAAAGAATCACCAAATGCTTGGAAATCTATTGAGTAATAGAATGTGTCTCTCTCTGAGTATGTAAATCTAAATGCTCCATCTACAAGCATACTAACATCTTCTGTTCTTTGAACTGTTACATATTCTTCATATAAACCATATCTATCTCCATTAATTGCATAACCGTTTTCTAGATCAAATGTTAATGCATTCATTGGACCAGGTACATACAAATTTAATTGACCAATTGTTCTTATTGTTAATTTTCCATTAAAAGAAAATCTTCCTTGGTCTGCAACAAAATAATAACCATCACCATCAAAAGAAACTGCTGCTTTTTGATTGTTGACATATAAGTCTTCAACTAGAATATCATCTGCCGGCCCAAACAAATATATTTTTACATTATTGCCAGAGATAACTTCTCCACCACCTATAATATTTAGATAATTGTTATCTAAATCACCTGATAAATGCGTTGATTCCAATGCATATAGGTTCTGCTCTGATTCATTAATTATAATGATTTCAGCAGAAACTAATGATGTTAATAGCATTGCTATTAATAGAAATACAAATATTGATTTTTTCATAATTCCACCTCTTTTTTGAAAATTGTTGATTACAGACATTGTACTAGCCTCCATTGTTTTTAATGTTTTTGGTAATTTGGTCGATTTCAGAGAGAGATTGTGCACTCTTCTAAAGTAGTTATGACTTTATTATTTTAATCATACATTACTTGTTCATCTAATTGGTAAATTGTGATGTATTTACCTTGTGCAACAGATCCAGGAATACCATAACTAATTTTAATGTAATTACCTCCATTATGATCTAATGTAAGACTTTCTGAAAATCCATTGTTTAGTTCAGTTGCTGTAAGTTCTAATGTATTTATTGGAATGGATATTGTTAGTACTTCAATACTAGGAGTTCCAACAGTATTATCTGATGGTTCAAGAACTACAGTTTGTAATAAAGTGTTGTCTGCACTAATTTCAACTTCTATTTCTTGCTCTGAATCAAAATTAGCTACTGTTAATTCGTATTCAATTTCTTCTACACATTCTCCATTTATGTAATATAATACATCTTCATTTTGACATGCAACGCAATCATTTGAAATTGTGCCAATTTGGTTTTTGAGTTCATCATAAGCACAAACAGGATCATATTCATCTTCACAATCAAAATCTTCTATTGGGGGAGCAACACAATAATGTGAGTCTTCTTTAACTAGTTCTTCACATTCACCTTCTGTGTAATAATCAATGTTTCCTGACGAACACGCACCGCAGTCATTTCCATAAGTTGTTTGATCATCACCACAAACAGGTGCGTATTCTAGAGTGCATATTTCTGCTTGTTTTTGTTCATCTGAGCATATATATGCATTATCTGGAGGAACATCTTGTGTAAAACTACTATCTTCTGTTCTACACTGTGCAGGATAGCTTTCTAAGATTGGATAGCCTGCTGCAACACATTCTTCAAAATTAGTTGGTTTCTTTATTGGTTCATTGACTTCTACTTCTTCTCCACATCCTGCTAAGAAAAGTAAAGTTAATGTTAATAATGCGAATATTGTTTTTTTCATTTGATCACCTTTGTTATTTGATAATTATTAGTAGATCAAGCTTATATAAATATATTCTTTAGAGTTTGAATGAGATTGAAGTTAATGGAAAGAAATATATATGAATTAAATATTGAAATTAGTATGAGAAATGTATGTATTGTATTAGTTATTGTATTATTACTATTTTGTATAGGATGTGAGAGTGAAGTAAAGGATAATATTGATGATGAAGGAAATACTGAAGTTAAGAAATATATATCTTTCACATTAAATGTCCAGGAATTTCTATTTGTTGAAGAAGGTATTGAAACAGTAAACAAAGTAATTGATTTACATGAACAATATAATATTCCTATTGATATTTATTTAACAACTGCAATTGTGCAAATATATGAAGAACAAGCTCCAGAGTTATTAGAAAGATTGAAAACTTCTAATGTTGTAGCTGTTTCATATCACGTAAGACCACCTTTGCCTTATTATTCTAATTATGATTTTCTTGGATTAGATGAAATGAATGAAGAAGAATTGTATGAAACAATTGTTAATTATGAAGAACATGCTTTGGATTTAAATTCTGGATTAAGTTTAGAAAATGAAGGTGGTTATGAATATCTAAAACAATTAATTGGTTATGCTCCTTTATGTGTTGGTACTCAAGCTGGTACAGGTGTTGTTGCAGAAACTGTTTCTAGAGTTTTCAAAGAAAAAGGTGTGATGTTTACTGTCGTACATGGAAATAGTTTTACACCTTATGATTCTGGAGAATGTTTGTCAATTAGACAAGATATGAAGTTGGGTGAAAAAAGATATGATATATACATTAGACCAGAGAATGTTGACTTGAGATTGTTTCAATGCTTAGATAAAGATGTAGGAGATGTAATTGAAGATGGATTTAGTTATTTTAATTCTGGTCAAGTATTCTTGAATATTAAAATGCATGATAATGATTTTTACTCAGAGAAATCAGCATGGACAACTGCTTATCTTGGTGGTCCAAGAAAAGCTTTTAATGCAGGAGATTTTAATTATTTAGATTATAAAGATGAAACATTGTTGTTAGATACAGAAGCCAGAGAAGAAATGTGGGATCTTTATGAAGAAGCTGTTATTTATTCTACTGATTATAATGTTGTTAATTTGTTTGATGCAGAAGAAATGTTGAATTAAAACCTAGATCTCATTTTATATTTTGTATGTAATAATTCATGTGCTTTTTTACTCAAGGGCTTTCCTAAGTATTTCTTATAGATTTCTTTTACAATTGGATTTTCATGTGATTTACGTAAAGGTAATTTCTTGTCTGCTTTGTATAATGCTTGTGTTCTTTTTTTCAAAGTGTCTGGATCATGATAAATTGGTTGACCTCCTCCACCAATACATCCACCTGGGCAAGCCATCATTTCAATAAAATGATATTTATCTTTGTTTTCTATTAATTTCCTTATGTTTGCACCACCATGTGCACATGCAAACTTTATTTTTTTGCCTTTTATTGTGATAGAACCTTCTTTTACTCCTTTAATTCCTCTTGTTTGTTTAATATTTATGTTTTTTAGTGGTTTTCCTGTTGCAAATTCATAAGCTGTTCTTAATGCTGCTTCCATTACTCCTCCTGTTGCTCCGAAAATCACTCCAGCACCTGTTGAAATTCCTAAAGTTGGATCAAAGTCTTCATCTTTTAGTTTTGGAAAGTTAATTCCTTTTCTTTTTATTAATCTGCCAAGTTCTCTTGTAGTTAAAACATAATCAACTGCACTTTTTAGTTCTGGTCTTGTTGATTCGAACTTTTTAGCTGTGCAAGGCATAATACTGACGACGACAATATCTTTCTTTCTTATATTGGCTTTTTTTGCATAATATGTTTTAATTAACATTCCTAACATTTCATGTGGGCTTTTACAAGTTGACATGTTGGGAAGTAGACCATGATAAAAATATTCCATCATTAAAATCCAACCAGGACAACATGTTGTAATCATTGGTAAAGTTTTCTTTTTTTCTAATCTTCTTAAGAATTCAGATGCTTCTTCCATAATTGTCATATCTGCTCCTAAATCCACATCAAACACTTTATCAAAACCACATTTACGTAAAGAATTTACCATTTTCCCAGTTACTAAACTTCCTGGTTTCATTCCAAAGATTTCTCCTAAGGAAGCTCTTATTGCTGGTGCTGTTTGTACAACAACATGTTTTTTAGGATCATCTAATGCTTTCATAACTTCATCTAAATGAGATCTTTCTGTAATTGCTCCAACAGGACAATGTAAAATACATTGACCACATCTAATGCATGCAACATCTGCTAAGTTTTTATCTCCATATGGTGTTACATGTTCATTATGGCCTCGGCTAGAGAAATCTATTGCATGAACTTTTTGTATTTCTGCACAAACTTGTACACATCTTCCGCAATTAATGCATTTATTATTATCTCTGACGACAGAAGCACCTAAATCTTGTTTATATTCTTTAGTTGGATGGAATCTTAAATTATCTAAACCAACTTCTTCATAAATTTTACATACTTCAAAATCATCATCAATAGCACATGTTGGTGTATGTGGAACAATTAACTCTAGATTTCTTTGTCTTGCTTTTTTTACTCTTTGTGAGTTTGTTACAATGAATGAATTTGGTCTTGGTTTTGTTGAACAAGCTGTAACTAATCTGTTATTCATTTCAACTAAGCAAATTCTACATCTTGCTTCTGGTTTTAAGCTTGGATGATAACATAAAGTTGGTATTTTAATTCCTTGTTTTTCACAAATTTGAAGTAGAGAAAGATTTGGATCTACTGAAAGTACTTTTTTGTTTAATTTTATTTTGATTTTCTTCATTTTCTCTTATTTCTTTGTGTTTTTCTTTTTTCTCTTCATATAAAATTCATAATCTTTTGGAAAGTGTTCAAGTGATGTAATAATATGATTTCCAGATGTTTTACCAAGACCACATAAACTAGTTTCTTGTACATGTCTTGCAAATTCATCCATTGTTTTAAGATCTTCTTTAGTTGCATTGCCTTCTTTTACTTGTTTTAATAAATTTAATAATCTCATTGTTCCTTCTCGACAAGGTGTGCATTTTCCGCATGACTCATATGTGTAGAATTTTGCAATACTGTAAGAAACATCTACTACATTTACTGTTTCATCCATTAAAATTAAACTAAATGCTCCGTGTTGGCAATCTTTTTCACAAATGTTCTCTGTAGTAACTTTCATTGATAATCTAATTGGCATAATTCCACCAAAACACCCAAATGACATTGCTTTGAGTTTGTTTTTTGGTTTTGCTGTCTCTATTAATTTTTTCATTTTTACGCCCAAAGGAAATTCATAAACACCTGGTTTAGTTACATTTCCTGAAATTGAAAATAACCTAATATCAGGATCCCATTCATCAAATAAAATAGCTTGAGCAGCGCATGCTAAGGTTTCAACATTATTTGTAACTGTAGGCATTCCCCATAATCCTTCAAGAACTGGACGTGGTGGTTTATACATTGCATGTCCTCTGAAACCCATAATAGATTGAACAATTGCAGTGCTTTCACCACAGATGTACGCACCTGCACCTCTTACAATTTCTATGCTTATGTTTAGTTTTGATTTTTTTAGAACTTTATTTACTTGTCTTTGTAGTTTTTTTCTTAGAAATTCATATTCTCCTCTGAGGTAAATGAAACATCTTTTGGCATTCACAACATAAGCAGCAATTAACATTCCCTCAATCATTGTTTCTGCATTGTTTTCTATGATAAACTTATCTTTGAAAGTTCCTGGTTCACCTTCATCTGCATTGCAAATAACAAAATGTTCTTTTGCTTTTTTATTTCTAGAAGTTTCCCACTTTTTCCCTGTTGGAAATGCTGCACCACCTCTTCCAACTAAGCCTTTGTTTTTTAGAAGTTCTATTGTTTTCTTAGGACCTAGTTTTTTTGCTTTTTCTAAAGCATTTAAGTTTGTTTTTTTGAGTATTTGCATTTTATTTCTTCTTTCTTAGTTTAGTTAGTAGATCTCTTAATTTATTTACTGTGAGTTTTGTATAAGGTTTTTCATTGATTAAAATAGCAGGCGCTTCATTGCAAAGACCTAAGCAAGATGTTTTGTATAATGTGAAAAGTTTATCTTTTGTTGTTTCTCCGATTTTGAGTTTTAATTCTTTTTCTAGAAAAGTTTGAAGTCTTGTTCCATTATTTAATACACAAGATGGTGAACCGCAGATTTCAATTACATATTTGCCTTGAGGTTCTGTTCTTAGCATTGTGTAGAATTTAACCATACCATACAATCTTGATAAAGGTACGTTGTGGGAAATGCTTATTTGCTTTAGAGCTTTATCAGAAATATAGCCATGCTTATCTTGGGTTTGCTTTAGAACATTTAGTAATATATTGGTCATCCCTACACCTCTATCTATTTCTGTACGTGTGTATTTAAATAGTTTATGTAGTAATGTTTTATAGGGAAATCTTTTTAAAGATGAATTATAAAAGATTATTATGAAAGAATTCAAATATGGATATTTGTTTAAGCAAGATTATCATATTAAGAATATCCAAGAAAATGTTGAATTGATTGTATATTCTATGGTTTGTTTCTTTGTTCCATTTTTATTAGGACATCCACAGTTATTAGTTGGGACTGTTGTTAATGCTTCATTGATATTAGCTGCTTTGAATTTGAAATCTTACAAATTATTGCCAGTTATTATGATTCCTTCATTAGGTGTATTAACAAAAGGATTGATATTTGGTCCATTTACTATATTTTTATTGTATATGGTCCCATTTATTTGGATTGGAAATGCAATCTTGGTTTATTGTTTTAAGAAATTGAATCTTGGGTTAAAGATGAATAAATGGTTTGTTTTGTTTATTGGAACAGGATTAAAAGCCGGTTTCTTGTTTGGAGTTGCTTATTTGTTAGTTAAAGTTAGTGTATTGCCAGCAGTTTTCTTAGGTGCAATGGGTTTATTGCAAGTGTATACTGCCTTATTAGGTGGTGTATTGGCCTTTAGTGTACAAGGGATTAAGAAAAGGTTTATATAAGATTTTAGGTTTCTTTATTTTATGCAATTTATTGATGACGTAGTTCAAGGCTATCAAGATCAAGCAGAGTGGGTGGAAGAAGCATTAAATTTATCTAGTGATGCTTATAATGATGGACTTCCACAAATAGATACTTCTATAAAACCCGATGGTTATAGATTAGGTGTAAAAGCTTATAATTTAAGACACCCTGGGAAAAGTACAATGGCACTTATTAATGCTCGAAATGCTGCAACAACATATGCAGAAAGAGAAGGTCCTGGACAAGATGTTAGTACTTTTCTACATTATGTAGAACTAAGATGCCAATAATATAACCATTATATTTAAATATGGGCACTTTATTCATATAAATTAAATAGCCCCATAGTGTAGTGGCCAATCATCTAGGATTTTGGTGGCGGGTTACCAATAGGTGACCTCCGAAAATGTCCTGGGACCTCGGTTCGAAATCGTGGTGTCAGTGAGATTAGCCTCACCAATCACTACAACGAATGTCCGAGTGGGGCTATTTGCCTTTTCTACGCAAAATATATAAGTTCTAATGTTTTAAGTATATTATTAATGAGTGCAAAGATGGTTAAGGAAAAATCTAGAACTAATAGAAATTTTCATATTGCTTTAGTACTAAGTTGTGTAGTGCTTATTCTATTTGTAATTCTTTTGAACTCACGTTTAGGAGAAGATTTTATTGTTGGGCAAGCAATAAAGAAACCAACAGATATAATCAAACAAGAATATTTCAAGAATTATAAAGAAATTGCAGAGTGTAAGATTAGCTGTGGAGAGAATATAATTTCAGAATGTAATGATCTTTATACCACATCTTATAATGCTATTGATGAATTACTAATTTGTGATCGAACAGGTGTTTATTACATACCTTTTGAAGGTTGTAAAGGACATAATTCTCAAGAGTGTGAACATTGTTATGAAGATTATAATGAAGTTTGTGGCCCTGAAGCATATAATCTATGTATAGCTTCTTGTGAATAAGTTTATATTAAATTTTGATTTATTATTCAACAAAATGTAAGGCTATTTGCCTTTTCTACGCAAGACTTATATATTGTGAAGTGTTTCTTTGGGAAATGGGTGACACAAATTATTTTGGAAGATTGCATGAAGCTTATAGAGCTGGATATAATGAAGTAGAAGAAACAGATTATGTTGGTTTTGAAGAAGCAGCTCGATTAGTTGGTTATAGTATTGGTCAGCTTGCTGATGCATTCAATATTGGATTAAGTCCTGCTGCAATGCAGCGAGATGATAGATTAATGGGTAGAGATGAGAAACCTGATGGAATTGATGCAGTAGTTGAAGATTCTCCAGATAAACCCATTGACACGTAACTCATTCTAAAAGTTTTTAAATCATCATTGTCTATAATATAGTATGTCTAAGGATCTAATGCTCTTTATGTTGGGGAGGGTTTTTGAAAAGAGTCAGAAAAGGTTTGCTTCTAGTCCAGTAGAGTTAAGGCTATCAAAGGTTGGTTTTATCAAGGCAATGATGAAGATAAATGCTGTGAAAATTAAAGAAAGAGCTATTTACAAGAACTTGGAATCGCTTGAGAAACAAAAATTAATTGTATATGAGAATAAAGACATGCAATTAACCAAAAAAGGTATGGCAAAGTATAAGAAAGTTATGAAGAAGATTGGTGTATACTTAGAAACAGAAGAAATAATCAAAAGCACTCGAATACCTGTAAGAAAAACTAAGTTGAAATTATTTTAATCTTCTAATAAAAGCATATCTAAATTCTGGAATTGATCATATTCATTGTCATCATTTACTAATCTAGCTTGTTTGAAATCATCATCTAATGGTTGTCTGTCTAATCCATCAATAAAACCACAAGAATTACATTGTCCTTTTTTAGGAACTTTATTTTCTTTGCAGAAGTTGCATTTCTTTAATGTCATGGCAATATCTCCTTATCACTAATTTATAAATGTTTGTATAGTAAGATTTATAAATGAGTGAGTGATTCTCAGTATTATATCAAGAGATACAGCGGTTTAGGGCTTGCACACTTTCCATTAGGAAAGTAAGAAGCGCGAAGTGCTTCTGTATACTGGAGAGAGATAAATTCTCATTTCCATTTCTTGACAAGGAGGCAGTACAATGGCAAGAATATATTCCAAGAAAAGAGGAAAAAGCGGCTCAACAAAGCCAGCTAAAAAAACAGTACCTTCATGGGTAAGATACAAAACTAAAGAAGTTGAATTATTAGTAGTAAAGTTAGCAAAAGAAGGACATCCAACTTCAAAGATTGGTTTAGTATTAAGAGATTCTTATGGTATTCCAAGTGTTAAAGCAATTACAAAGAAATCTGTAACAGACATTCTGAAAGATAAAAAACTTGTAAAAAAACTTCCAGAAGATTTAACTCAAGTTATTAAACGAACAATCTCATTGAAAAAACATCTTGAAGAAAACAAACAAGACATGACTGCAAAACGTGGATTAAGATTAGCAGAATCAAGAATGTTGAGAATGATTAGATATTACAAGAACTCAGGAAAATTACCACAAGAATGGAAATATGATCCAAGTAAGGTAAGATTGTTGATTGAGTAAAATTATTACTCTTTTTTTCTTTTTATTTCTTTATTCTTATTTAGAATTAAAAAATTATTCTAGTGGGAAAATATGTCCTGTAAATGGTTGAATTATTCTTGTTTCATTTGTTAAAGTATCTATCTCAAATTCTTCTAAAGATCGTTCAACACCACCACTTCCATCTCGACCCATATATTCTATTTTAACTGCAACCCTTTCTAAATCCTCACCAACAAGTTGAGCTTTTAGTCTTCCAATTATAAGTGCAAGATGTTGATTAGCCAATATATATGTTCTTGAATTATCGTGATCAAATTCAAAACCTAATGCTTCAATCTGATCAATTTCACCAAAATATTTTGCAATTCCTGGCTCTCCTGGATACTCTTGTCTTACCATAAAATTTTGTCCAGTGTATAAACTGCACCCAATATCACCTGAACCATGTTCTTGCATTCGAGGTTGAACAACACGTGATGTATCATCAATTACTGCGTCCATTGATGGATTAAAATGACCAAGACCTAAATGACCTTGTCTATAAAATAAACCTGCTATACATGGTGCAACTCCCATAGTATACAATACAGTGTCATCTGTAACAGTTCTGAAATAATACTCTATGCCCACATCCAATGAAGCTGGAATAACTTCTATCTCTGTCATTTTTTATAATAACCAATTTAAACACCCCTTAACACAAAGGAATACTCATCTGTTTATAAAGATATACGTAAATAAAAGGTGAAAAGAAACTAAAAATTATTTCCTTAGAATCAAAGAACCTGCCTTATCTTATCAATGTTTTCTGCTACTTGATGGCCTCGTTTGGTTAAGGTTAATAACTTTAATCTGCCTGTTTTATTGAACTTAACTAAGTCTGCTTTTTCCATCTCTTGCAGAATTTTGACAACATGAGAATATGTACAGTCTACAACTTTTGCTAAACTTGATGCATAGACTTCGTTTTTAGAATTTGCTAAATGCACTAACATCATTGCTGGTTTTTCTCTGAAAAAAACTTGAAAAATTGGTTTGTTCTTAAACATATCTATCCCCCGTATTACGATGATTCTAAAATATATCTTCTAGTATATAAATGTTTTGAAATTATAAAATACAAAATACAATAAGACATATAAACCACCAATTTTTCGTATTCTTATGACAGTTCTTTTTCCTCATGAGAAAATCAGACCAATTCAGAAAGAGTTAATGGAAACTATAGAGAAAGGTATAACAGATAAGAAACATGTGTTTGTTCATGCTCCTACTGGTTTAGGGAAAACCGCTGCTGCGTTAACTCCAACAATGACTTATGCTTTAGAGCATGGGAAAACTGTTTTTTTCTTAACTGGCAGACATACTCAACACAAAATAGCAATTGAGACTCTGAAACAAATGAATGAGAAATATCCAGGAGATATTAAAGTAGCTGATATTATTGGGAAGAAATGGATGTGTATTCAACCTGGTGTAGAAAATTTGTACGCAGGTGAATTTATTGAATATTGTAAAAGTGTAAGAGAGTCTGGTAAATGTGCTTTTTATTCTAAAACAAGAGAAGGAACTAAATTAACTGTAGAAGCAAAGTATCAATTAGAACAAATGAAGAAAACAATTCATAATACAGAAGATATTATTGAAGCTGGTAAAAAAAGTGAATTATGTCCGTATGAATTAGCAACAGAGTTTGCAAAAGAAGCAAATGTAATAATTTGTGATTATCAATATTTATTTCATCCACATATTAGAACTATTTTCTTAAATAAATTAGATAAAGACTTAAAAGATTGTATTTTAGTTGTTGATGAAGCACATAATTTACCTTTTAGAATTAGAGATCTTGCTTCTGTTAGATTAACATCAATAATGATGAGAAGAGCAACAAAAGAAGCAAAGAAATATGGTTATGATAATGTAATTCCAATTTTAGTTGATATTCAGAATGCTTTGAATGATTTAAGCAAAGATTTAGATTTAGGAAAAGAAAAATTAGTAAAAAAAGAAGATTTTGTAAAAAGAATTGAGACTGAACAAAATTATGATGAAATCTTTGAAGAATTAGAACATACTGCAGAAGCAGTAAGGCAAACAAATAAACAGAGTTTTATTGGTGGTGTTTCTTTATTTTTAGAACAATGGAATGGAAAAGATGATGGTTTCACAAGAATTATGTCAATGAAAAGAGGAAGAAATGATGAAATAACAATGTTGTCTTATAGATGTTTGGATCCTGCAGTAATTGCTAAGGAAGTTATTAATTCTACACATTCAAGTGTTTTTATGAGTGGAACTTTATTACCAACATCAATGTATAGAGATTTACTTGGAATAGAAGATGCAATTGAAGAAGAATTTGAAAATCCGTTTCCTTGGAAAAATCGAATGAATTTAGTTGTGCCTAAAACTACAACTAAGTTTACACAACGATCTCCGCAAATGTTTAAGCAAATTGCAGCTGCATGTACACAAATTGCTAATACAGTACCTGGAAATAGTTTGATATTTTTTCCAAGTTATGCTCTTAGAGATCAAGTTTATCAATTTCTGAGTAAGATTTGCAATAAAACTTTATTTTTAGAAACACCTGAGATGTCTAAGAAAGATAAAGAAGACTTATTAGAGAATTTTAAGAAGTATAAAGATTCTGGAGCTGTTTTATTGTGTGCTGTTTCTGGAAATTATGGAGAAGGTATTGATTTACCAGGAGATTTTGTTAAATCAGTTACAGTTGTTGGTTTACCTTTAGGACAACCTGATTTAGAAACAAAGGAATTAATAAATTACTTTGATAAGAAATTTTCAAAAGGTTGGGATTATGGTTATGTGTTTCCAGCTTTTAATAAAACATTACAGAATGCTGGTAGGTGCATAAGATCAGAGACAGATAAAGGCATTGTTGTTTTCTTAGATGAAAGATATCTCTGGCCAATGTATAAACGATGTTTTCCACAAGACTGGGAAATGGAAGTAAGTAAAGATATTATTGGTGAGATTGAAGAGTTCTTTCAGTAGGAGCTTGGCTTGGTTGATGTTTTTCTAAATATTGTCTAGCTAACATATACATCTGAGGACTTAAATAATGACCAGGTAATTTAGCTATGCTTCTTGCTCTATTTCTAGCTTCATATACTTCTACAATTTGTCTTGCTAAAGATAATTTATCTACATGAGACACATGATCATCAGAAGAATCAACTGTAACATAACCAGCAGGTTTTGGAGTTGGTGCAAAAACAGTTTTTGGTTTAAATCCCACAATTCTATCAATGTGATTTTTGTGTACAGATAATTTTCCTAGGGGAACACCATATCTTTGTAAATATTGGCACACTTGATCAATTCCTTTTGTATCATTTAATAAAGGATATATTCCATCAACATACTTAATGTTTCTACTTGTAGTTGCGGCAATTATTGTTTCCATTACATCTCTATATCTTTGTGAAGTTAAAAGTGAACCAGGAACTGGAAATACTCCTTCATCCATAAAATAATCATGATGACCAAAAATTACACCACCAATATCTGTTCTAGCTATTTCTTCAATATTTTTTACTCCTGAGATAGTTTCTATTATTGCAATAATATCTAATCCTGGTTGTAAATGACGTCTTGCTTCTTCAATATCTCTTTCTCCATTAACCTTTGGAACAACTAAACCTGCAATTGATTGTTGATCTAATTCACTAAGAAATCTTACATCATCTTCCCAATGTACTGAGTTTGGAGAATTGACTCTTATGTAAACATTGCCTCTAGCTGGCCACTCCAGAACTCTTCTTCTAGCATCTTGTTTTAATTCTCTTGCATGATCTTCATCATCTACATCTGTAACAGCATCCTCTAGATCAAGTATTAAATGAAAATTAGGTGCACCTATAACATACTCAACTTTATCAGTTAGATTTAATCTA